>NZ_PQMR01000019.1:0-20107 GCF_008930935.1 Corynebacterium sp. 11A | reverse complement strand
CGGTGGTTATAGCATCGGGGACACGCCCGGTCCCATTCCGAACCCGGAAGCTAAGCCCGACAGCGCTGATGGTACTGCACCCGGGAGGGTGTGGGAGAGTAAGTCACCGCCGACCTAAAACTTCACAGTGCAACATAGTAAGGATGTGATAGGTAAGAAGGAGTATTCTCTGCTTACCTATCACATCCTTTTTTGCATGCCCAGACCGCGCTAGCGGGGCAGGGTTTAGTGCCCCTCGGCAATAGCCTTAATGGCCTGAAGCGTGGCAGGAATGCCCTCCAGCGCCGCATCGCGACGTTCTGCCAGCTGTGCCTCCCAGTCCGCACCATACTTGGCCTGGAAGAATGCTAGACCCTTCTCGGTCACCTCCCAGGTCTCGTGCAGGCGGGTGCCCTCCCCCTCAGAGGAGAGAACAAAACCCCACACGACGACCTCGCCATTGATGGCCCACTGGAACTGCCGATCCTGTTCATAGGCAGTGACGAGGCTGCGGGTCTCCCACGTGCGCTCGGGGGTCTCATTGCGGCCCTTAAACCAGGCCCCCTCCTGATGGGTGACGGTCTCATCTTCCCACCAGCAGCTGCGACACACAGGCGACCACTCGCCGGTGCGTTCAATGGAGGTCACGAGAGCAAACACATCGCTCGGGCTGGCATCCACATAGATGTCTTGGGTACTTCGTAGTTCAGAAAGGTTCATGCCTTCCCAGCGTAGCGATTCCACCGCCGCCACGGGAGGAGGGCAGAACACCAGAGCCGAGAAGGCATGAAGAGCTCAGAGCGAGACCTTAAGCGAAGGCGGCGCGCAGCCGGCGCGCGGCCTCATCAATAGAGGCCTCCGATTTGGAGAAGGCGAAACGCACCAAGGTGCGACACAGCTCTGGATCATCGCAGAATGCGGCCGCCGGAATGGCCGCGACACCGGCGATCTCGGGCAGGCGCATACAGAAATCCATGCCGTCCTCAAAGCCCTTGGAGGCGACGTCGACAAGCAAGAAATAGGTGCCCTGGGAGTCGTAGACGGTGAAGCCGATCTCGCTGAGCACGGCACGCAGATGGTTTTTGCGCTCCTCCAGCACGTGCACCATATCCGTAATCCAGTCCTGCTCATTATTGAGCGCGTAGGCGATAGCCGGCTGGGTAGGGGTGGTGCCGACGAAGCTGAGGTACTGCTTGGCGCGGGCCAGAGCATTAAGCAAGGGCGGCTCCGCAATAGCCCAGCCCGTTTTCCACCCGGTGACGCAGAACGTCTTCGCCGCCGAGGAAATGGTGATGGTGCGCCCCCGCATTCCTGGCAGGCCAGCGATGGGGGTGTGGTGGCTGTCGAAGATGAGATGCTCATAGACCTCATCGGCGATGACCCAGAGATCATTGTCGATAGCAATATCCGCCAGCGCCTGCAGGCCCTGCTCGCTGAAGACGCTGCCGGTGGGGTTGTGCGGATTGTTCACCATGATCGCCACGGTCTTATCCGTCACCGCGGCGGCAAGGGCCTCGCGGTCAATATCCCAGTGTCCGGTCTCGGTGTCGAGATGGAGGGCAACGGCCACGCGGGTGGCGTTTGCAAGCGCAATGGAGGCCGCATAGGCGTCATAGTAGGGCTCGAAGACGATGACCTCATCGCCGGGCTCGACTAGGCCCAATACGCTGGCGGCGATGGCCTCGGTGGCGCCGACAGTCACGAGCACATTGTCCGCGGTGATATTCGCGTCATAGCGCACATTGCGCTCGCGGGCGATGGCCTCCCGCAGCGCGGCGACACCGCGCGGCGGGGCGTATTGGTTATTGCCGGCAGTAATCTGCTCACAGGCCATCTGGAGCATGGACTCCGGCCCAGAATGATCGGGGTAGCCCTGACCGAGGTTGATCGCGTCATAGCGGGCGGCCTGGGTGGTCATGGTGTCAAAGATGGACTTGTTGAAAGGGACCATCCGAGCGATTCCGGGATCGTGCGAAGTCTGAGGGGAAGGGCTCATAAACCTGGAGATACTCCTAGAGTTCGAGAAGGTTGAATTTGGTTGCCAGCACATCATCCACCTTATTCAGGTGCTGCTCGAGGCGCCGCCAGCGCTTCTGATCGATGGCGTTAATAGCATCGCGCACCACATCCGGATCCGGGGTGCCCCAGGCAATGGGCATGGGAGAGATCTCATCCCAGTGCTCCTGGTCCTGGACGCTGCGGCGCCCCGATACCGCCACTGCGGGAACTCGCTCACCCACGGTGGAGCTGTGGCCGTCCACGCGGGTGACGGTGCGGGCAGCCAGGGCCCACACCGGTTTCGCGTCGGGGTTCACGCTGGTGTTCACCAATGCGAGGATCACCTTGTCGCGCGGGTTAACCTGCGCGATCATCGCCGGCACGAGCTCGTAGCGGTCATAGAGACTCTGGGCGGTGCCCACCTGCTTATCCAATACGGGGATAAGAACGAGGCTGATGAGGCCGATGACGCCGAAGGCGATGGCCGCGTAGTAGGACCAAGAGGCTTGGTTACTGAAATAGACCACGCCGAGCGCCAAGCCGAAGAAGATGAGCCCGAACAAGAGCGCGGAGAGCTTGAGCCGGCGCGCATCGCGGAACATCTCATTGTGTTCCTTGTTGTAGGGGCCATCGACGGTGAAGGAAAATGTCTGCGGCATAGCACAAGCATAAAGGACAACCGCAGGCAAAACAGCATCTTTATTCCGGCCCCGCCCGCTGCAGCATCGCCGCATACGAGCCCGCCGCGGAATGTGTGCTCATCAATGTATTTTGCTACCCCCGTCGGGTACAATCATGGGCACAGTATTTGTCTATTTGAAAGAATGGCGTCATGGCTAATGTAGAGAAGAAGGGCTACGTTGATCCGGGCTGGCCGGACGTAGCACCCGGGGAACATCCTGTAACTGACCTCATCTCGGAGTATGACGGCGCGAATAGCCCGTGGGGTAATGATTTCATCTTCCCCGTCCCCTATGAGGAGACCGGCTACGTTCACCCCTACACGCGGGTCAACCGCCCCTAACGCCTCTTTTCCGCACCCCGCCTCGCGAAGATTGTGCCCGCGGCGGGGTGTCTGCGTATCGCAGAGAAGAACACCCCTAGTCCCGCCCCACCGGCGGTGATCTAGGGGTGTTGTGCTGTTGCGCGCGCGTATCGACGCCTATTTCACGCTCGTGCTGTCCTCAGACTCGGACTCGGCCGTAGGAGAGGGAGCAGGGTTGGTGGATTCGTCGAGCTCCGAGGTGTCCTCGAGTTCGTCACGCACCTCCTCGGTGATGGACTCCAGCAGCTCCTCGTCCTCGATATTGGAGCTGGCGATCTCGCGGCGCATCTCCGCAGCCTCCTCGCGGGAGTAGGGCCGGTTGGGATCGAAGCGCATAGCTAGGAGCTCGCGGATGCGGATGCGGCGCTCGGTTTCGCCCTTGATCATGCTGCGGCCGCGCCACCAGGCGACGATGAGCACCACGATCAGCGCGACACCAATATAGCCCAGTGCGGGGTAGACATAGGCCACCAGCTGGCGGAAGCCGATGAAGGAGAGGACGAAGCCGACGCCGACGAGGATGAACAGCCACTTCTGGAACTTGCTCTGATCCCCCTTGGCGAGGCGCTTGGCCAAGGCGTAGAACATGCCAATAGCGGTATTGAAGATCATGATGTAGATCACCACCGCCATGGCGGTGCCCAGGGAGGGGTTGATCTCCTGGACGATGGCCAGGGTCGGCATATCCTCGTCCTTGACTACCTTGATGTAGGAGAACAGGGCCACGGTGCAGAGAGTCAGCAGGATGCCGTAGATGGTGCCGCCGGCTAGGCCGCCGATGGCGGAGGAGCGGGGATCCACGTTATCGCCACCCATGACGATGGCCATGGAGATCGCCACCATGAGGCAGAAGCCCACATAGTTCATGGAGGAGATGAACCAGTTCGGCAGGCTAGTGGGCAGCTCATTGGCCACCGGCTCGAGGGTGGACAGCGACTCGCCGGAGTGCATCATGGCGTAGATGCAGGCGCCGGCCAGGAAGACGATGATCACCGGGGTAGCCGCGCCCATCACATTGGACACCTTGCCCACATCCAGCATGCCGGCGGCGAGCACCATGACCACCATGAGCACAGCGCCCACCCACACGTCGAGCCCGAACTCCTGCTCCAGGTTCGAGCCGGCGCCGGCGAACATCACGAAGCCCACGGAGAACAAGGTGATGGAGACGGCGATGTCGAGAATCCTCGACATCCATGGGAAGGTCACCTTCTCCAGCACGGAAAGGTGCTCATCGGCTTGGAAGTAGGAGCCCAGCTGCAGACAGATCATGCCCGTCAGTGCCATGAGCACACCGGCGATGACGGCACCGAGAACTCCCCAGCGACCGAAGGCCACAAAGTACTGCAGCATTTCCTGGCCTGATGCGAAGCCGGCGCCGACGATGAGTCCGACGAAGGCCATAGTGATACTGATTGACCGTTTTAACACAACGATTGTCCTCGTAGTTCTCTAGACTGAGTCCGTGAATCACACCGCGGCGCGCAGGCGTATAATCCGCTGCGCAGGCCGCTGGTGTGAGGTGAGTGTGTACTGAGGTGAGTTTATCGAACGTCGCGTTTTATATCACCTTGGGCTCAGCGGCGCCTCAGCTGCGTAGGGCCTCGACCGGCACAATCGCACACCCCACGAACGGAGTCGGGGGTGTAGACAACGAAAAGGACCTCACATCCCCAGATAGGGGAGTGAGGTCCTTCCACGTGTCTCTGGCGTCTCGCTATGGAGCCAGCATGCCCCAGCGTTGGGGCAGCGACGGCTTAGTACAGGGAGGCGACGGTGTTCACAGCCTGGCGGGCCTGGCCCACCACGGTGTTGTAGGCCTGGTCAACCTGGCCCGGAACCGGGATGCCGGCCTGGCGAGCCACGCCCTTGGCCTGGCCATAGGCCTCGTCTACGGTGCGGAAAGCCTGATCCACAGCGCGGAGGGCCTCATCTGCTGGGGCAAAGTTGGTGCCAGCGGGGGTCGCCGGGGCGTTGTGGTTCGGAGCGCTGTGGCCCGGAGCCGGACGCTGGGTGGGGGCAGAGTTCAGGCCCAGACGAGCGGAGCAGGCCGGCCATGCGCCCCAGCCCTGGGAGGCGAGCACACGCTCGGCAACCACGATCTGCTCTTCGCGGGTGGCGCGATCGGCGGTGGGGGCGAACTCCTGGCCGCCATGAGCGTTCCAAGTAGACGGGGCGAACTGCAGACCACCGTGGTAGCCATTACCGGTGTTGATGTGCCAGTTACCGCCGGACTCGCACTGTGCGAGGCGGTCCCAATCCGAATCCGGAGCTGCGGAGGCGGTGGGGGCCATGGCAGCGGTGGCGGCGCCAACGACCATGGTTCCGGCGGCGATCTTTGCGGTAGTGGACGCGGTCTTGCGGGCGTGACGAGCCATAAGTCTCTGTCTTTCCTTTCGGTGTGCGCGCCCTCGTTGTCACTGGCTAAGCCGGTGCGACGGTGCGTCGCGAGCGGTATCGCCAGAAGCAGCGATGCCCTGCCGCACACACGTTAAATCGGTATGGGAGGTGAAATCTGTATGAAATACGCTCGAGTTCCGAGGAACGGTCTCAGGGGCGCGGGCCTTCCATGAGGGGATGCACGAGTGCAGGGAGGGAATCGTGATCCTTATAACTGTTGTCCCTAGCGCCGCGTATCGCTGCTGCGGTGCGGTGCGGGATACAGGGAGGTCCGCGAGGTACTCCTCGGTGAGCGCCTAACAAGCACCGTAACCGTTTATAACGATTTAGTCACGCTCCGGTGGCGTAGTGGCGATAGCTGCTCGAGAATCCCCTGTTCAGGGTAGGCAAATTGGCGAATGTGATCTATGACACATATACGCCTGCGGCGGTCGAGACGGCGTGTTAGAGGCCGTTTTATGCGTGCCTTTGCCCTGCTAGACGGGTGAAAACTGTGCTTTATGGGGCGTGTGGTACGAATGGTGTTCCCGCCGAGTGGCGCGCGCCCACAGTATCTGTCTAGGGGCGAGCGCGGCGCTCGCCCCGTATGCGTCGCGGGGTGTGGCTCCCCGCTACGGAGAGGAATACACTAGTGTTCTTTAGTCTGCTGCACTCGGCGTGAAACGCACTCGGACGCTGCGTGTGTTTCGAGTGTCGTGGGAGACGGTCCGAGTGCTGAAGTATCTGTGCGTGACAAGAAGAGGTGATAGGCCATGCCAATCGGCAAGGTGAGGTGGTATGACCCCGAGCGTGGGTTCGGCTTTGTGTCCAACCCTGGTGAGGAGGACTGCTATGTGAGCAAGCAGGTGCTGCCGGCTGGGGTGGAGGAGCTGCACAAGGGGCAGCGTATCGAGTTCGACTTTGCCGCTGGCCGACGCGGCCCGCAGGCGCTGCGAGTGAAGGTACTCGACAGCCCGCGCGCCCGCCGCCGCCCGAGCCGCACCTATTCGCCGGAGCAACTCAACTCCATGATTTCCGATGCGATGACGGTCCTCGAAACCGAGGTACAGCCAGGGCTGACCTCCGGCCGCTATCCAGAGCGCAAAACCGGCCGCCAGATTGCGGCGATTTTGCGCGCCATTGCCAAGGAGCTCGATACCTAGGAATCGGGCTGGGTAGTGATGGACCACGTGACGTTGTAGGGGGTTTCCTCGCCAGCATCATTGTGGCCAATGAGAACGGACTTCACCTCCACAACCACCAGTCGTGGTGTGTCGGTGGAGTCCTTTTCTTTGCTCTCTACCGAGCCGGGGACCTCCACCTCGGTCCGCTCATTGGCAGTGAAGTACTGCTCGTCGTTATAGGCCGGATCATCGTAGATGGTTAATAGCGCCCAGTCGTGGTCGTGCACCACCTCGGGAATAGCGAGCGACAGCGTGTCCTTGGGACCGATCTCGATGGCTGCGATGTCGCCTTCCTTCGGTCGCTCGCCTACTTCGGCGATCACATAGGGGGCGACCTCCACCGTGGTGCCATTCACGCTGGCATTAATCCGCACCGTCTCCGGCTCGGGATCGGGCCGATTGTTGAGCAGTTTCGTGAGCACCATGGTTACACCGAGGACGGCAAGCACCGCCACGATGAGCAGGAGCACGGTGCGGAATTGGGCACGACGTTGTTTGCGGGTAGCCATGGAGATCGATTCTAGCTGTCGCGCCACTCCACCTCGTAGAGCACCGGCCAGTTCTTGCCAGTGAGATAGAAGCGGCCATTCTCCCCGGCGGCGATACCGTTGAGCACGGTGTTGGGATCCTCTGGGGCGCGGGAATCCAGCGCGGAGGCGTCGATACGCGCGAGCAGCTCGCCGTCGTGGGGGCTAAAGACCACAATCTCATCTGTGGTGAAGATATTGGCGTAGATGGCGGGCTGGCCGCGAAACTCCGCGCACTCGAGCTCATTGAGGCGGGAGATGGCCTGGCCCTCAGAGTCGCGGATGGTGAAGTTGCCGGTTGATTGGAAATCGGCAGTATTCATGGTGCGAATCGTGGCACTGCCATCGGAGAGATAGAGCGGTCCGTTGCCATCAAACGCACACAGGCCCCACCCCTCGCCGTCATAGGTGAAGCGGGCGCGTTCTTCTAAGGTGCCGGGATCGCGCTGGAAGGCCACCCCAGCTTTCCACGTCAGTTGCCACACGGAGCCGTCGGCAAGGGTTGCTCCTTCCCCGAAGAATGCGTCGTCAAGCGGCAGGGATGTCTGCTGCGCATAGGTCTCGCGATCGCGGTATTGGATGGTAGATTCCCCATTTAGCCCCGTAGAGAGCAAGAAGGAATCACCGATTACCTGCAGGCCTTGGACGAAGGTGGGCGCAATAGTATGCGTAGCTAGCACCGTGGGCACCAAGGTGGGCACTTTGGGAGCAGTGGGGGTATCGACAGAGTTGCCGTTCTGGGAAACCGTGTAGGTCGGGCCGTTCTGCTCAGACGCGCATCCGCCGAGCGCACACGCTCCGAGGGCCGCGATGACAAGGGTAGATGTGAGCGAAGCAAACCTCATACCTCGTATTCTGCCCCACGTTGGGGATAATGGTAATCGTGACACAGTCAGACTCTTCCCGATCCTCGCGACCATCCGCCCGTAGCGGCGCGCGGCGTCGCCGCCGCAGCCGTCGTCCCCGCGTTGCCGCCAGCGCCCCGAGCAGCACGAGCTCGAGCGGTAGCACGCACGTGCTGTTGAGTACACAGGCTCGCAGCGTCGCACTCAGCGCCGCCGCTGAGATGGATGAGGGGCCAGTGGGGCAGCATATCGGGGCGCAGCTTATCGACGACACCCTGGCCGTGCATCGCTTCGGTGCAGAGGTACCGGGTTACCGAGGCTGGCAATGGCATGTGAGTGTGACCGCCGCGCCCGGCTCGGAACATATCACCGTCAATGATGTCTCCCTCATCGCCGGCAGCAGCGCCCTGACCGCGCCCGAGTGGGTGCCCTATTCCGAGCGCATCCGGCCCGGGGATTTGGATCCAGAGACCCAGCTGCCTCTCGAGGAGGGCGATCCCCGCGTGGTGGACACCACCGACGAGGACGGCACCACTCGCCTTGAGATCTCCTCGGTGGGGTTGTCCGAGGCGCGGCAGCGCTGGGGGCGCGGCTCCTTCGGCCCGAGCAGCGAGTTTGCGCAAAAGGCGAGCCTCGAATGCGGCAGCTGTGCCTTCTACCTCCGGCTCCCCGAGGATGTGGGGCGCAACTTTGGCGTGTGCGCCAATGAATACTCCGCCGATGGGCACGTGGTGCACGCCGCCTATGGCTGCGGGGCACATTCGCTGACCCCGCCGAAGGAACAGCTCGGCGCGCCGGTGGCCACACCCTATGACGATGAAAAAGCCATCGAGCTATAAGCCAGCGGCGCCGAGGGGAGGGCGGCGCTAGACGGGCTCCGCAGTGGCCCACAGCCAGCTATTGGCATCCGCCACATCAATATGCGGCGAGCTGTGGGTGCGCGCCTTGCGGGTGGTGCCATATTCCATCCAATGCTCCACCTTGCGCACCCCGGACAGCGAATCCACGAACCACACTTCACCGCGCCCCAAAAGATAGGGGGGCAGCCCCTTAACGTGGGGGTGTACCTCCACGCCGCGGGAGATGAGATAGTCCAATACGGGTTCGCGCAGCACCGAGGCGTGCGAGCTTGGATGGGTGGAAATATGCGCGGTGGCTCCGGTGATCACGATGATCGTGGCGAAAATCCCCTGTAGCACGCGGCCGTGGCCGTCGCTGAGAAGCCCCTCATCGGCGCCCTCGTGCTGTAGCCGATCGAGGTGGTGCTTGAGCCAGGGATAGTCCACCCCATAGCTGGCGGGGGCGCGGCGTTGATCGCGCAGCAGCTGGGTGGAGACGCAAATGTGATCGCTGGTGGGTACATCGGGGCGCAGCCGCACATTCCAATAGGAGCGTTCCGCCTCAATGAGCGGAAAGAAGCTGCCCTTACCTGCGCTGCGGAGTCGGGCGCGGATGGCCTCATGATCGCTCGCACTGAGATGCATGCCCAGACGGTTGAGATGTTCCCCTAAATGTCGGACGCGCCCGTCGACCTGCCTAAAACTAGTCCTGTACACCGCGGGTGACATGCTCCTTTGTGCTACTAGGGTGAAGCCGGTTTCTCGCAAGCGGCGTCGCACGCATCGCGCACACTCGGGCGGCGTCGACGGCTGGGTGCGGCATACGGGGCTGACGTGTGCGCACCCAGCCTCATCTGGGCGAGGATGATGCGTGATAAACACCAGTGCTTTTTAGCTTAACCCACCGCGGCGCCTGCTCCGCGGTGCCGCTAGGGGTGGCGCTGGGGCCGCTGCTGGACGGCACTGCGGGGAGTTATTTCTCCTTCTGCAAGCAGCTGAGAGTAACATAAACGCGGCTGTTGAAGAGCGGCGTCTAGCTACTCGCCTTCAACGCTGCTGTGCACGACACCACGTCGCCACGCGTGCTCGCCGCTGGAAAGTGTGCGCCGTTATCAACGGCCACCACTCACCGGGGGGGGGGGCAAAGCCGCGCTGAGGCGCCGTGCCAACGGAAAGCGCAACTTAAGAAAAGGCAGGCCATGACAGCCCCGCAACACTCTGAGGTCGCCGAGCAGAAGCCTCGCGCCGCCCGCGAGCCGAAGAACTGGCTCGATTCCTTCTTCTCTATTTCTCAACGCGGTTCGAGCGTGGGCACTGAGGTCCGCGCCGGCCTGGTCACCTTCTTGGCCATGGCCTATATCGTGCTGCTGAACCCGCTGATCCTCGGCGGTATCGAAGACCGCAACGGGGTATCCCTCGGGATCCCGCAGGTAGCCGCCGTCACCGCCCTCGCCGCGGGCGTGATGTCCATCGCCTTCGGCGTCTTTGCCCGCTATCCCTTCGGCATCGCCACCGGCCTCGGAATCAACACCCTAGTGGCCGTGACCCTAGTCTCCGCCGAGGGGCTGACCTGGCCGGAGGCAATGGGGCTGGTGGTGATCGACGGCATCATCATCGTGGTGCTCGCCGTCTCTGGCTTCCGCGTCGCCGTCTTCCGCGCCATCCCGCATTCGCTCAAAGCCGCGATGGGCGTGGGCATCGGTATGTTCATCGCCATGATTGGCCTGGTGGACGCCGGCTTCGTCCGCCGTATCCCCGATGCCGCGGGAACGACCGTGCCGGTGACCCTCGGCATCGACGGCTCGATTGCGTCCTGGCCCACCTTCGTCTTCGTCCTCGGCTTGCTCATCTGTGGCGTGCTGGTGGCGCGCAATGTGCGTGGCGGGCTGTTTATCGGCATCGTCTCCACCACGATCATCGCCATGATCGTGGAGTCGCTCACCAGCTCCGGCCCCTCCTTCGTCGACGGCAAGCCCAACCCCACCGGCTGGTCGCTGGCCGTGCCCACCCTGCCGGAATCCATCGGCTCCACTCCAGATCTTTCCCTGGTGGGCGCCGTGGATCTCTTTGGCGCCTTCGCCCAGATCGGGGCGCTCTCGGCGTCTCTGCTGGTGTTCACCCTGGTGCTGGCGAATTTCTTCGACGCCATGGGCACCATGACGGCGCTGGGCCGCCAAGCGGGCCTGAGCGATGAGAACGGCAACCTGCCCGATATGAAGCGGGCACTTGTGGTGGAGGGCGTCGGCGCCGTCGTGGGCGGCGGCTGCTCCGCCTCCTCTAACACCGTTTATATCGACTCCGCTGCCGGTATCGCCGATGGTGCCCGCACTGGGTTGGCTAATGTGGTCACCGGCATCATGTTCCTGCTGGCGATGTTTCTCACCCCGCTCTATGAGGTCGTGCCGATCGAGGCTGCCGCCCCGGTGCTCGTGATCGTCGGCGCGCTGATGATGGGACAGATTCGCGAGATCGACTTCACCGAGTTCCATGTCGCGCTGCCGGCCTTCCTCACCATCGTGGCCATGCCCTTTACCTACTCGATCGCCAACGGTATCGGCGTGGGCTTTGTGGCCTATACCGCCATGGCCGTGGCCTCCGGCAGGGCCAAGCAGGTGCACTGGCTGCTGTGGCTGATCTCCGCGTTGTTCTTGGTCTATTTCGCCATCGATCCCATCCTGGCGGCCGTACACTAGCGGGCCATGCTTGGATCGCTTCTTCCCTTCTTGGTGGCCAACACCATCGGCATGGTCTCGCCGGGGCCGGACACGCTGCTGATCCTGCGCTTAGCGAGCCGCAGCCGGCAGCGGGCGTTGGCCGCGGCGCTGGGTATCGTCACCGGCGCCACCTTCTGGACGGCCCTGACAGTGGCCGGCATGGCGCAGCTGCTGCAGCGCTTCCCGGAGCTACTCGAAGCGCTGCAGCTCGTGGGCGGCGGCTACCTCATGTATCTGGGCGCCACCATTGCCCGCGCCGGGTGGCAGGCACGTGGCACCGCACCCCAGCCCCCTGAGCTCGCGGTGGCTCCAGTGAGGATGCGCCGCGCCTATCTCACGGGGTTGGCCACCAATCTCTCGAACCCGAAGATTGTGCTCTTCATGGCCGCCGTGCTCAGCCAGTTTTTGCCGGTGAGCGCCAGCATGGGAGTGCAGCTGATCTACATCGGGGCGGTGGGGCTGTCGGCTCTGATCTGGTTCTTAAGCATTGCCTTCGTGCTCTCCACGCCGCGGATCAGCCGCTCTATGCTGGGCTATAGTCCCCAGATCGATATGCTCTCCGGTACCGTCTTTGTGCTCATTGGCGCCAGCGTTGCCGTGCCGGCGTTGCGTGAGCTGCTGCATATCGGCGCCGCCTAGCCCACTAGTATGGGACAGCGTGGCCATTTTTCTCGATTCCAGCGCAGATCCCCGTTTCGCTGACTACCGCGATCTCAATTCCTCCGACCGCCGCCCCGATGCGCGCGGCGGCAAGGGATTGGTGATCGCCGAAGGCAATCTCGTGAGCGAGCGGCTGCTGCATTCGCGCTTCCCCGTGCGTTCCATTGTGGGCTTCGAGCCCAAGCTATCGAATTTCCTCGCTCTCCCTGGGGTGCAGGAGGAGATCGCGCGCCGGGATATTCCCGTCTACGCCACCACCCGCGACACCCTCGCCGAGGTGGCGGGCTTTGATCTCCACCGCGGGCTGTTGGCAGCCGCGGATCGGCCCGAGCCTCTGGGCTTGGAGCAGGTGGTCGACAGCGCGCGCACCCTCGTCATCGCCGAGGGAGTGGGGGATCACGAAAATATCGGCTCCCTCTTCCGCAACGCTGCCGGACTCGGTGTGGATGGGGTGCTCTTCGGCGCCGGCTGTGCCGATCCGCTCTACCGGCGCGTGGTGCGCGTCTCCATGGGGCATGTGCTGCGCCTTCCTTTCGCCCATCTCGCCGGCGGCTACACCACGTGGCAGCGCAGCCTCGAGCAGGTGCGCGCGGCCGGATTCCACATTGTTTCGCTCACCCCCAATCCAGAGGCGGCGCTGCTCAAGGACGCCCTCGTGGACGAGACGGGCCAAGCCTATGAGAAGGTGGCGCTACTCATCGGCGCCGAGGGCCCGGGGCTGACAGAACACGCGATGCGCGCCACCGATATCCGCGCCCGTATTCCCATGGCTGCGGGCACGGACTCGCTCAACGTGGCCACCGCCGCAGCCGTGGCACTCTACGAGCGGGCCCGCAGCCTGTCTTAGGATTCGTCCTCGATGAGGGGGTTTTCGGCGGCCTCCGTGTTCTCGGCCTGCGGCCTGGTGCGCTCATCGCGGCGCGGCGGCGGGGTGGACTCGGTGTCGCGCGGCGCGCGCTGTGCCGTCGAGCGGGAGCGGGACAGCTGCAATGTTCCGCTGCTGCGGGGCCGGTCGGTGTGACGCAGTTTATCCGAGAGCTGCTCGCCCACCGTCCCAGCAACATCGCGCACCGTGGAGCCGGCCTTGCGCATCCACGACCAACCAGAGCGCACAACCGCGCCCAGCTCTTCGCCGGTGGAACGCTCCTCGCTGTGGGTGGAATCGAGAGCGTAGTCGTCATAATCCCGATCGGCCGCGCCCAGCCCCAGCTTCGACGACGCCGCCGAGACAATATCGGCGATGCTGCGGGAACTCGGCGGAGCGGGCTCCACCTTGGGCTCGGGCCGGCCATCGATGGCATAGCCCACCACATTCACATCCGGCCCGCCCGTGTAGATGCCCAGCCACTCGCGGGTGGCCGCCGCCACCAGATCGATCGGCTCGAAGGGCAAGGCGATACCGCCCACGTTCTCGCTACGCTCGCCCGCCCAGAAGGGGCGTTCGAAGGGCTGGGGGATGCCCTCGTCCTCGTAGACGCGGTCGCGCCGGGCAGCAAAAGCCCGGAGCAGGGTATTGCCACGCCAGTAGGCGAAAGCACCATAGCCGCGCTCGCGGTTATAGGCGGTTACGATCAGTTCTCGGGCCGGCAGTGAGGAACGCAGGGCGGCATCGATATCGGAAATTCTGCGCACATCGGGCAGATAGGTTTGTACCAGCGACAACCCTGGGAAGCCGGCGATATAAAACTCGTTCTCGGACACATCCGTGGAGCGGTTCAAGGAGAACTGCCCGATCGGGGTGATGGGCCAGCGGGGATTCATCTGGGCGAGGTATTTGCGGCCGAAGCCGCGATTCGCCCGGGGTTCGGTGGCGATGACCTCGGCGGGGGTATCGGTGTTGACGAAGAAAAACGTCACTACTGCGGGCCGCTCCATGGCGCCTTAGCTCCTCGGTCGTTTCGTATTCGAGCGCACACCCAAAAGGACGTCTTCCCAGTGCGGTGTCTTGGCCTTGCGGCGGCGCCGCTTCGGGGCCTGCTCCTCCGGCGGATGCTGCAAGAAATCCTCGCCCTCGCCGTCCGCGCTGCGCTCGGGGCCGCGGAATTCTTCGGCATCAGCGAAGTCGGCGGGATCATCGTAATCCGCGTCCTCCTCCGTATCGCGCACCGAGCTGAGGGCGCGGTTGGGCTGCGAAAATTCCGGATTAATCAGCTCCGAGGCCAGCTGGTTGCGCGCCACCGCGGTAGGCGAGGAGGTCATGTGGTTGAGATAGGAGTACTCAGCCACATTGGTGCTGCGGCCTACCGTCCACGTCACGGTGATAATCCACTGCCCAGAGGGGTCGCGATAGGCGTCCCAGGCGGCGTCGCTGACGTTGTTGCCGCGGGCCGCGAAGGCGGTGGCCAGCACTTCCCACAGGGTGAGCTTGGCGGGGCCATCATCGCGCACTGGGTGCGCCTGCTTGGACATCTCCGCAATCCGGCCGCGCTCGAGCAGCACGGGGTGCGCATAGGGCTCGATGCGGGATTCGGTGACATCATTTTCTTCCGCGAGCTGCGCTATCGTCGCCCCAGCGCGCACCCGTTCCTGAATTTCCCGCGGTCGCATGCGCAGCGGGGTAGTCAAACGGGGGTCGACGCTTGTCGACGCCGACTCCTCGGGCGCCTCCGCCGGCGGGGCGGGAGCGGGAGGGGCAGCTGGGGTGGGCTCGGACGAGGAGAGGGCGTCGATAAGCTGTGTGCGCAACTCATCGCTCACGGCCAAGAACACCTGTTCCTCGTCGAGGTGAAAAACGAGCGAGTTCCGATTGGACTCCGCTGCGTTGAGTTCTAGCTCGCGCATGCACGCTCCCTGCGTCGTTGTGGGACTAACTAACACGTCCAACCTTAATGGAAAACGCGCACGTGGTGGATCACTCACGTGCGCGTGTTCTCTAGCTTTATTCGCTGCTAGAGGGGATTAGTTGAGCGGCTAGCGGGCATCGAGGACATAATCGATGGCCTTGGTCAGTAGCGTGATGTCTGCCGAGTCGATGGCGGGGAACATGCCGATGCGCAGCTGATTGCGTCCCAGCTTGCGGTAGGGCTCCACATCCACGATGCCATTGGCGCGCAGCGTCTTTGCCAGCTGGGCGGCGTCCACGCTCTCATCGAAGTCGATAGTGCCGACCACCAGCGAACGCTTCTCCGGGGTAGCGACATACGGGGTGGCTTCGGGGCGGGACTCGGCCCAATCATAGAGGATGCGGGAGCTGGCGGTGGTGCGCGCCACCATGGCGTCCAAGCCGCCCTGGTCGTTCATCCACTGCACCTGGTCGCGCAGCATGAGCAAGCTGGCCACGGCTGGGGTGTTATAGGTCTGGTTCTTGCGCGAATTGTTCACCGCAGTCTGCAGATTCAAAAAGGCGGGGATGAAGCGATCGGAGGCATTGATCTTCTCGATGCGCTCCAGGGCGCGGGGGCTCATGGCAGCCAGCCACAGCCCGCCGTCGGAGGCGAAGCACTTCTGCGGGGAGAAGTAGTAGACATCTGCCTCGGCGATATCAACGGGCAAACCGCCGGCGCCGGAGGTGGCGTCGATGGCAATGAGGGCGTCGGTATCGGGGCGGGTCACCGGCATCATCGCGCCAGTGGAGGTTTCGTTGTGCGCCCACGCCAGCACGTCGACGCCGTCGATGGCCTGCACCTCTGGGGTATCGCCCGGTTCGGCTTCCACGATGGCGGGCTGCTCCAGCCACGGCGCGGCGGCGGCAGCGGCGGCAAACTTGCCGGAGAACTCGCCGCAGGTGAAATGTCCCGAGCGCTGCTCGATGAGGCCGAAGGTGGCGGCATCCCAGAAGGCAGTGGCGCCGCCCAAGGACAGCACGATCTCATAGCCCTCCGGAAGGGAGAACAGCTCTGCCAAACCGGTGCGGACATCACCCACCACATCCTTCACGCCGGGCTGGCGGTGGGACGTACCCACAATGCTGCTGCCGCCATCGACGATGGCGCGCAGCTGCTCGGGGCGCACCTTGGAGGGGCCACAGCCAAAACGGCCATCGGCGGGGATGAGTTCAGCGGGAAGAGTAGTAAAGGCCTCAGACATAAATATTTTGATCCTTAAATGACTGCCACGATGGGCACCGAGAAAACACAATAAAATTGCAGCGCGGGGCGCGCTCTGCCTGTTTAGATTAACCAACCAGTGACGGCGGCGGGCAGGGCTTTCACAAAAGGGGGTGACGTGCAGACACCTGCGGCGGGGGTGTCCCGTCGGGCACGAGGCGAGGGGCACCCAGTGCGCGCTCCCCACTGTGGGGGATGCGAGATCACGCTGGGCGGGGGTAGCACTAGGGGGAGGCGCCGGTGGATGATTCAGGCGAGAAAAGGGGGAGTGCTGGGTGCTGGGATGGGCATCCTCGCAGTACGGCGCAGGTGTGTGTGGGTGGCGGCGCGGCTGCGGAGCGGGAGAATTTGTTGTCCGCGTCACAGACGCTGGTAGACTGTTGCCGTCGGTGCGGCAAATAGCTGCTGAACAGCGACTATGGGCCAGTACCGGACATGTGTGTCAGCGACGCTTCCCAATAGTGAGAACGCTGGCCCCAGCTTTCTGCAAGGTCATAAATGCTGACCTAGCAGCACCGTGAGAGCAGTGCGCCGACTCAGGGGTGGCCCCCTGAGCAGTACATGCGGTTCGGGCGAGGCTGTGGTCCTCGCCGTGGAAGCGTGACTATGTGGGTCGATCCCCGCGGCTACTCGGTCTCTGCCCCTATGCGGAGGTGGGGCGGGTGTGAGGGGTGGGCAAGCGCGGGCACGCATGCAGTCAAAAACGTATAGTGTGACGTACAGGAGCACTTTCGGCCGTGGGTAGTAAAGCTCACGTGTTGATGTGGTCGCGGTCTCGCATGAGGCGGAGGATGCTCGGTTCCGAGCGTCGATGATGATCCGCACACGCCGAGCATCACTCTTTTACCTCCTAATAGAGGAGAGAGCCAGCGCCCATTATCGATCGCGGCCGGTGCGATATATCAACTTAATTGAAAGGGATACTGTGGCTACAGAAAACAAGGACAAGGCCGTTCTTCACTACCCCGGTGGTGAATTCGAGATGGACATCATCAAGGCCACCGAAGGCAACGACGGTGTTGTCCTCGGCAAGATGCTGCAGGAGACCGGCTTGGTCACCTATGACCCAGGCTATGTGTCTACCGGTTCCACCGCCTCTGACATCACCTACATCGATGGCGCCGAGGGCATTCTGCGCTACCGCGGCTACGCCATCGAGGATCTGGCCGCCAAGGCCACCTTCAACGAGGTGTCCTACCTGCTGATTCACGGCGAGCTTCCCACCCGGGAGCAGCTGGCTAAGTTCAATGACGACATTCGTCACCACACCCTGCTGGACGAGGACTTCAAGGCGCAATTTAACGTCTTTCCGCGCAACGCCCACCCGATGGCAGTGCTGGCTTCCTCCCTTAACATCCTCTCCACCTATTACCAGGATGAGCTCGACCCGCTGAACGAGGATCACCTCGATAAGGCCACCGTGCGCCTCATGGCTAAGGTGCCGATGCTGGCTGCCTATGCTCACCGCGCCCGCCACGGTCAGCCTTATATGTACCCGGACAACTCTCTCAACGCCCGCGCCAACTTCCTGCGCATGATGTTCGGCTTCCCCACCGAGCCCTACGAGATCGACCCGCTCATGGTCAAGGCCCTGGATCAGCTGCTGATCCTGCATGCCGATCACGAGCAGAACTGCTCCACCTCCACCGTACGTATGGTGGCCTCCGCGCAGTCCAACATGTTCGTCTCCGTGGCCGCTGGTATCAACGCCCTGTCCGGCCCGCTGCACGGCGGCGCCAACCAAGCTGTTCTCGAGATGCTCGATGACATCAAGGAGAACAATGGCGGCGACGCTACCGACTTCATGAACCGCGTGAAGAACAAGGAAAAGGGCGTCCGCCTGATGGGCTTCGGCCACCGCGTGTACAAGAACTACGACCCGCGCGCCGCCATCATCAAGGACACCGCCCACGAGCTGCTGGAGAAGACCGGCGGCGACGAGGCACTGGAGCTGGCCATGCAGCTGGAGGAGATCGCCCTCAACGACGATTACTTCATCTCCCGCAAGCTCTACCCGAACGTGGACTTCTACACCGGCCTCATCTATCGCGCCATGGGCTTCCCGACGGACTTCTTCACCGTCCTCTTCGCCATGGGCCGTCTGCCCGGCTGGATCGCCCAGTACCGCGAGCTCGTGGAGAACCCGGCCTCCAAGATCTACCGCCCGCGTCAGGTCTACACCGGCCAGCCGCTGCGTGAGTTCGTGCCCCGCTCTGAGCGCGGCTAATAACCCGCCTTATAGCGCAAGATAAGCGTTAGGAACCGCCGTCCTTCGCCTGAGGGGCGGCGGTTTCGCACGCTCGGGGACAGTCGGCGCCGGAGGCCTCCACGGCAAGAAATTATTCGGGGTTGAGTTATTTCTTAGGTACACTGGGTGCGTAACCCAGCCCGAGAGGCTGCCATCACGCGTGCGGTCATCCGCCCGCTGCTGGCATGCAAGCGGGGGCGAGGCCACTCATTGTGCGCGGCCTGGCGCCCCACCGCTCACGCGGGTACGCACCGTCGGGTGCGGCACGTGTGTCTGGGGCGCGAGTGCACATACATATGTAACAGGAGTGAATTCATGGACAAGCCACAGATTGACGTTCAACAGGGGCCTGCACCTGAGGACATCGTGATCGAGGACCTTGTGGTCGGCGATGGCGATGAAGCTCAGCCGGGCGGCCTAGTTGAGGTTCACTACGTGGGCGTCGATTTCGAGACCGGTGAGGAGTTCGACTCCTCGTGGGATCGTGGCCAGGCTATCGAATTTCCGCTGTCCGGCCTCATCGCCGGCTGGCAGGAGGGCATCCCCGGGATGAAGGTGGGCGGTCGTCGCCAGCTCACTATCCCGCCGGAGGCCGCCTATGGCCCCGCCGGTGGCGGTCACCCGCTCTCCGGCCGAACCTTGGTGTTCGTGATTGACCTGCTCTCTGTCGGCTAATCACCATCACGGCACGAAAGAGTGCAACACCGCCGCGGATACTGTTCTCTCCTCGCGGGGAGAGCGTATCCGCGGCGGTGTTTGTGTGCGATCCGCGTGCGCCGAGTTTAAGGCTGCATCTCGGCGAGCTTCTCATAGCCTTGGAAGCGGTGTTCGCGGCCGACCAGCTTCACGTTGTGCTCCAGATTCCACAGCGTGTAATCCACAGACTCCAAGATGCGGGTGATGAACTCCTCGGGGTTGTCGGCGGCGTCCCCGCCCGCGGCGCCATCTGGTCCCTCGGGAACAATGCCGGAGACAATGCCGGCGTTCATCAGACACACCGCGCTGACGTCTTGAGCATCCATCATCTCGGCCGCGTGGTGAACATCGCGGTAAATGATCGCCGAGGCCCCCTCGGGCGGCAGCGGGGAGAGCCAGCCATGCTCGGCGCTGATCACCGCATCAGAGGGCAGCATCGCCAGCGCGCCGCCGCCGCAGCCCTGGCCCAGAATCACGGACACCGTGGGTACATCCACGCTGACCAGCTCATTCAAGGTCCGAGAGATGGAGCCAGCCATACCCGCCTCCTCGGCTTCGCGGGAGAGCTCCGCGCCGGGGGTGTCGATGAAAGAAATCAAAGGAATATTGAGCTCGTGCGCCAGCTGGATGCCGCGGCGGGCGAAGCGCAGCGCTGCGGGGCCGAGCTCGCTGACGGCGTGCGGCGGCTGGGCGTGCCGGTCTTGCCCCATGATCACCACGGGGCGGCCCCCGAGAGTGGCTATGCCTACCTGCACGGCAGGGGAGTGGCGGCCATCGCCGGTGCCATTGAGCTCGATATAGCTATCGGAGAGCACCGTGAGCACATCCCGTAGGCCAGGTCGATCGCTGCGACGGGTAGCCACAATCGAATCCCAGGCCGAATGCTCCGGTTCATAGCCCTGCTCGGCGGTGATGAGATAGTCCGGGCGGGCGGGGGCGTGCTGCTG
>NZ_PQMR01000018.1:0-25376 GCF_008930935.1 Corynebacterium sp. 11A | reverse complement strand
GGGCGGGGAGGGCGGGGACCGCGCAGGGAGCCATCTGTGGCAGTGCTGGTACTCATGCATTTAGTGTGACACACCCGTGTGCGGGGATGGAAAACATCCACGCTGCTCAGTTAATGCATCTTGGGGCTTATCGACGCCACCCTCCCCGTCCCTTAATCACCCGCATACGCAACCACCCCGCCGGCGATGCTCGTCCTCTGCGGAGAGCAGCGGAGAACGCCGGGCGGGGCGGATGAGGCGGCTGCAGTAGTTGCAGCGGCTAGGGCAGGCTTTTAGAAGGGCAGCTTGCGGAAGATGGGCTTCGGCACGTGCTGCAGGATCATCATCACTGGCTGGAAGAGCGGGTGAACCCAGATCACGTCCTTATTATTGTTCACGCCCTTGAACACGGCGTTGGCCACGTCCTCGCGATCGACGGTGAGTGGGGCTTCGTCGAGCTCTTCGGTCATCTTGGTGCGTACCTGGCCGGGACGTACCACGAGCACGTGGGCACCGCTGTCGCGCAGAGCCTCACCGAGCTGCTCGTAGAAGGCGTCGAAGCCAGCCTTGGTGGCGCCATAGACAAAGTTGGAGCGGCGTACCTTCACCCCAGCCACCGAGGACAGTGCCACGATGTGGCCGTGGCCCTGCTTCTTGAACTTCTGGCCCAGCAGGGTGCCCACGGACACGCCGCCGGTGAAGTTGATATTCGCGGCCTTGACCGCTTCCTGCTGGTTTTGCCACTGCTCCTCGTTATCGCCGAGGATGCCGAAGGCCACGATGGCCACATCCACATCACCGGCGGCGAAGGCGAGATCAATCACGTCGGCGTGGGAGTCCGTGTTGGTGGCATCGAAGTCCAGCACTTCCACGGCGGAGGCGCCGGCCTTTTCCATACGGGCGGTGGCCTCGGCGACGCGCGGGGAGTCCTCGCGGGCGGCGAGGGTCACCCGAGCTGGGCCTTCCTTGAGGAAGCGCTCGACGATGGCGAGTCCGATATCGGAGGTGCCGCCGAGCAGGAGAATATTTTGGGCTTGGCCTACAGCGTTCAGCATGTGGATTCCTTTCTTGCGCGGGCGTAAATTAGCGCAGCTCGAGGCGGCGGCTCATGTCGGAGGCGAAGACACCGTGCGGGTCGATCTCGTTGCGGGTCTTCAGCCAGCCCTCCATGCCGGGGTACATCTGGTGGAAGTTCTCGGCGGTGGTGCGGGATTCCTTGGCCAGGTAGAGGCGGCCGCCAAACTCCATCACGCGTCGATCCAGATCATCCAAGAACTGGCCGAGGCCCTTCTTGATGGGGAAGTCCACGCACACATTCCAGCCCGGCATCGGGTAGGACAGCGGGGCCTTATTGCCTTCGCCGAAGAGCTTGAACACGTTGAGTGCAGAGTAGTGGCCGGAGGCCTGAATGTCCTTGACGATGGACTTGAAGGGCTCCACCGCCTCGCGCGGCACCACAAACTGGTACTGCAGGAAGCCGCGCTTGCCGTAGCCGCGGTTCCACTCGCCGATGAGATCCAGCGGCTGATAGAACTGGGTGAGGTTTTGCACCTGGTTTTTATAGGTGCCGGATTTAATCCACCACAGCTCGCCGATGGCCACCATGGACATCTTGTTCATGGTGAAGCTGGGGAAAATATCGGGCACGGTCACCAGCTGCGGGGCGTTGAACTTCAGCGGGTCCTTCGCCAGCTTCGGGTTGAGTTCCTCCAGCTGAGCCAGGGTGGCCAAGGAGCCACGCGAAATCGCGGCGCGGCCGAGCTTCGGCTCGGGCGAGATGGCATCAAACCAGGCAGAAGAATAGGTGTAGTTCTTCTCGGAGCCATCGGAGTGGAACTCGATGGTCTCGTCCAGGTTGGCGGTGAGATCGCCATCGGCAATGAAGTAGGCGGTCTCGGTGCGGGTCATCTTGATGCGCGCCCGCAGGATGATGCCGGTGAGCCCCATGCCGCCGACGGTGGCCCAGAACAGCTCGCCCTGCGGATCATCCGCGGAGCCCTCCGGCTCGAGGTGCAGGATGCGACCATCGGCCACGAGCAGTTCCATAGACACCACGTGGTCGCCGAAGGAGCCGGCGGAGTGGTGGTTCTTGCCGTGAATATCGGGGCCGATAGCGCCACCGATGGTGACCTGGCGGGTTCCGGGCAGCACCGGCACCCACAGCCCATAGGGCAAGGCGGCCTTCATCAGCTGGTCGAGGGTGACGCCGCCGTCCACGTCCACGATGGCGGTCTCGGTATCGATGGAGTGGATGTGGTTCAGCGGGGTCATATCCACCACGAGGCCACCGGCGTTTTGAGCCGGGTCGCCATAGGAGCGGCCCATACCGCGGGCAACGATGCCGCGCTTGAGATGGTTGGGCTTGGATTCGTTCTGCTCCGCCACGAGGGTGACGGCGCGAACGATCTCTTCCACATCGGGGGTGGACAGCACGTGAGCCGTGGTGGCGGCGGTGCGGCCCCAGCCGGTGAGGGTTGTGGCTTCTGTGTGCAGGGTTCCGTGGGCACCGTTCGAAGCAGCGGTGCTGGTCTTACCTTGTGTGCTCGTCATCGCTAAACAAGGCTACTCCGCGGGGCCGTGATTGTGGGTTTCCATGCCCGTTTTGTTGAGTTGTTGTGAATAATCCAACATGCGCGCGGCGGTGCCGCCGCCTCTCGGCTGAGGTGTGGCTGAGGTTTAGCGCTCGCCACACTCCGGCAAGAGGGAGGAGGGCTCGCCGATGGTGGTGATGAGCAGCTCGTCACGGGCACGGGATGCGGCCACGTAGAGCAGGGCTCGTTCCCGCTGGAGGGCGTCCTCGCGCTCGGCGTCGGGAAGCGGCATCCGCCCGCCGCGCCGAGGAATGGCCTGTTCATTGATGCCGTCGAGGATCACGTGGGTAAATTCCATGCCTTTGGCGTTGTGCATCGTCATCACCGACACCGGCGCCTCGAGGGTGGCGGCCCCGGAACGCAGGGTGCTGGTGGTGATACCGGCGGAATCCAAATGGCTGGTGCGCATGACCACGCGCCGTTTATCGCGGCAGAGCACGCCGATATGCGTGGAGGCGCTGGCATTGGTGCTCCACGCGGTGATGGCGCGCTCGATAGCGGCGTCTTCTTCCTCTGGGGTGGCCGCGTGCACGATCCGCGGCAGCGGGCCGGTGCGCACGGAGCGGTAGCCGGTGAGGGTGTCCTCCTCGCCGCTGGAGTCCAGCCAGTGCACACCCTCGAGGATGGCGGAGGCATAGCTGAGGTTTTCCGCGGTGGTGCGGTAGTTCAGGCGCAGCCTACTGGTGGCGCGGCCGCGGGTTTCAATGCCGAAGCGGCTTAGCGGCAGCTGATTGCCGTAGATCCGCTGGTGAGAGTCCTCGGCGAGGAAAATGTCATTCGGGCCGGGGGCAACACAGGCGCGGATGAAGCGCCAGTGCCCAGCGTGGAAGTCCTGGCCCTCGTCAACCACCACGTGATCAAAGAAGGGCTGTTGGCGGGCCTCCAAAATGTGGGCGGCCACCACGGCGAGCGCCGGATAGGTGAGGCGTTTTTCCTCTGAGCAGCGCCGGATGAAGGCCTTGACGATAGTCCAGACGATCTTGCGTTCTTTGCGGCCCAAGGGCGTGCGCCGGCCCGTGCGGGTAATGCGCAGATAGTCCTTCATCTCGGTGATGGAGTGGGCGAGGATGATATCGGTGAACTCATCGTTGAGGAATGCGGGATGCCGCTTGTCCTGGGGCAGGCCCTCGCCATTGAGCTCGGCGGCCAGCTCCCAGTTTTTGTGCACCTCGCGGTCATCGAGCGGCCGGGGCACAAAGGAGCTGCTGATCCCCAAAGTGGCCTGGAGGGCGGCGTCGAGCTCCTCCTTATTGGCATTGGTGATGAAGTTGTAGATCGCCGAATCAATACCGTTGATCCACACCCCAGGGGTCCCGGGCATCCCGGCCTCGGGATAGGAGGGGTCCAGCACATTCATCTGGGTTTTCAGCTGCCGCGCGAGATCCTTGGTGAAGGTGGTGAGGAAGATCCGCGGCACCGGCCCGCCCTGGGCGCCGTGGGTGTAGAGATACCGGGTGCGGTGCAGCAGCACCACCGTTTTGCCGGTGCCGGCGCCGCCGAGAATGCGGGCGCTGCCGCGGTGCTGGCTCTGCACGGCACGCTGCTGGGAGGGGTGGAGGAAGGTGCGCCACTCAGCGAAGCTGCCCTCTTCGAGGATTTCTTTGAGGTCCAGCTCGGAGGGGTCGATCCAGTAGCTGGAGCGCTGCAGCGAGTTGATGATGGTGTCATCACTGCCGGCGGTCTCGTCATCTGCGTCGATGTGTTCGAGCTCGAGGTCCTCAACCACCTCGGCGATGCTCATTCCCGCGAGCAGCCCGACGATGGCGTCGTGCTCAAACTCGGGGCGCTCGGCGAGCAGCTCCTCCAAGACGGTGTCGTTCTCGGCGGCCTGGACTGCGGCGATGGTATCGGGGGACAGGCCCAGCTCGGTGCGGAGATCCTCGGTGCTGATACTTGCGGCGCGCAGGATCTCGCGCGGCGGGGTCTGCGGCAGCTGGGCGGGGGTGCCCACGCTCGCATCCGACTGGTCCTTTTGGGCGTCGGCAAGCTGTTGGGCGGCAATTTCCGCGGCGCGCTGCTTGGCTCGGGATTCGATTTCCGCATCCAGTTCCGGAGACGTGGAGGCGCTCGGTGTGCCGCTATTGTCGATGACCACCTCGCCATTGGTGGAGTTGATCTTCACCGTCACCGTCTGCGCATAGGCGATGGCCTCATCGTGATTATCCACGTGCAGCAGCATGAACAGCCGCCCGTTCGAGCCATCGAGCTCCACGAGCACCGCGCGGTATTTGTCCGTCACCCGTCCGGTGCGCACCCGCGGATCGGCGGTGTTCTTCAGCGGCTTGATCCTTAGGGAAGGATGACTCGGGTCCTTTTGGATCTTCTCAATAAAGGCCAGAATCTGTTTTTCCATTCCCGGAACGGAATGGAAATTCTTTCCCATCATCAGGGTGCTGCTCATTCACTTCACTCCATGTGCTGTCGCGATCGCTTATCGACGCCCACTCGCGCCGCAGTGGCGTATCCGTGTGAAGCACAGCTTAGTGAATGCGCCATCGCTGAGGGTTTCTTTCCTATAGCCAACCCTGATCGCAGGCAACGCGGGCAGCCTCATAGCGAGTGCCGGTCTGTGTTGTCGTGATGATGCTGGAGACGTGATTGCGCACCGTGCCTGCGCTCGTGTGTGGCTCGGCGGCGATGCTGCGGGTATCCGCCCCGCTGAGCGCCAGCGTGGCTACCTCCACCTCGCGCGGGGTGAGCGGGTGCGTTTAGCGCGGCTGGGGGAGGGCCGCGGCCACCGGCTGCGGCAGCGGCACATACTCCGGAACCACCGCCAGCACCGGATCGCTCACTGGTGGGGCGATATGGCCGAGCTGCTGATCCAGCACCTGGCGCGCCGGGTAGTTCACGAGCGAGACATCGGCAGAGCCCACGGGGTTGGGCAGGCTCGGCGGGGCGGGGATGTGCTCGTTGGGGCCGAAAGCAGACTGCACATCGTGGGTGAGTTGCGCGGCGGAGCCATTGGTGGCGGCCGCCACGGAGAAGTCACGGCCATAGCTGGCGGAGGCATGGAAAGAGCGGCGATCATCCGACCAGCCCCACTTGGTGCCGATCACCCCAGGCAGCGTGGAGGTGCCAAAGTTCTGGGCATAGCCATCGGCCGCCACGGGGGATGCGGTGGCAAGGGCCACGAGTACCGGATCGGTGGGGTTCTCGCGCTTCTTCGCCTCAAGGTATTTCACGCTATCTGCCGTGGAGGTAGTGGAATTACCCCAGTGGGCGGCACCGTGGGTGTCATGCAGGCCATAGGTGCGGGCAGTGGCGTTGATGGACTGCGGATACTTCGCATAGAGCTGGGAGGCGATGCGATCATCCGAGGTGCGCAGCATCTGGGTGGCCTGCGCTTTTTCTTCGGCGGTGCCGTGTCTAAAGACGTAGTCGGCGATGTACATCTTCACGATCGACAGCCCGGGGCGGGACTCATGCTCGTTCGCGGTGCCCGCATGGATACCGGTGGGGGTGTGTTCAAAAGAGATTTGCGTGCGCGCTGGGGCATCGATGGTGCCATTGGGGTTGGTGCGTGGTACCGGCGCCGCCGCAACCGAGGTGGCCAGTAGCGGGGCGGCGGCCGAGGCGATCACCGCCGTGGATAGAGCCGACACAACGCGGCGGGATACGCGGGGAAGACGAGAGGGAGCGCGATGACATCCAGACATAGTGTTCAGTATATGACTCGAGGCTAGGTGCTGGAAGTCAGTGTTATATGCGGCTATTGTGCACGGACCTCCTAGCTCCAAGGTGGCTAGGGCGGTGCCGGCCACAGTCGAACTCGGGGCATAGGAGGTGGCGCTTCCGCGCTTTCACGGTAGATACGTGCTGGTAGTGCGGGCCTCTGGCTGATGATCACACTCGTAGTCAGCGATCAACCAGGATCGCCTCCATTGGCGCCTGTGATGCTCACCCGCCACCACACTTCGGCGTGGCCTCTACGGAAGCTCAGGCGGTGCCGGCATCTCTCCTTCATAAGACACGTGGTCACCATTCCAGTAGTAGACAACCTCCTTGGTGAAGGCGTACCTGTTCGCTAGTGGTTCTCCTGAAGCGCGAAAGGCTGCGCTGTCCACAAAAGACACGCGAACGCCGGTGGGATCCGCTGTGGCTCCCGCGATTGCTACGCGATCGTCACCTGCGAATTCCTGGAACGAACCTTTGTGAAAAAGTGCGACCCGTAGGTCAACGCGCAGATCATTATTGTCAAGCAGGATGTACGACATATCACTATCTGGGTCGTACTCCGAGCTATCAGAGACAACCCAACTGCCACTGCCGAACGTTGTTTCTGCCGCGGCTAATGCGATTGCTTCGGCTTCCGATGTCGAGGCTCCGGCCGGGCTCTCAGAGTTACTCGACTGCGGCGCGCTGCTTTCGGTTGACTCATCTGGGGCGACGGTCGTTGTTGAGGTTTCGGTGATGGTGGTGGTCGTAGCCTCACTAGTCGATGGGGCTGCTGTGGTGTCATTGTCGTTGCATGCTGTCAGTCCAGCGATGCACAGGCCCGCGGCGAGGGCTAGTGCCGATGCCTTCGTGGCTGTCGAGTAGGTGGTGCGGGTACTCAATGAATTCACCTTCACTAGATAGGCGTGAAAAAGAAGCGAGCTCTCCACCACGTCGTTGAAGTGGATGGTCTGATGCGCCGTCCGGTGGTGCCGATGGCGCGCTCGTGCACACACCGCTCGGCCTCTCGGTGGGGCGTCATAGATCTCCAATTTTACTTACTCAACGTCCAGTAAAGGCGGTTTTCCGCCGCCAATATGTGGACTGTTGGCACACTTGTGGGGCATGGGATTACTGAGGGGCTCTGGTTGGCTGAGGGCGCCACAGTGTCTACTCGCCACGGTGACGGCGATATCACGGGAGCTACGTCGGAAAGAAGCTGCCTGGCCTGCAGGTTCCGTCGTTGAGCTGCAAACCTGTCGCGAACATCGACAATTTCTCTGACATGCAGGCTTGGGGTGCGAGGTTTTTTAGCGCCCATCGCAGCAGCGCCCCGGCGCAGCTAGTGCGGTGCGGCGGGGCGCTGAAATGAAGGTGACGAGGGGGTTAGTCGATCAGGCGCTCTCCCGTGGAGGGGGAAAAGAGATGCTGCTTATCGGGAAGAATGCGCACGTAGATCGTGCCATCGCCCTTGGTTACGGTGCGCGGAGGAACACGCACGATGAGGGTGGAATCGATGGAGCCCGACGTCGGTGCCTGCTCGGGGTCGGCGCCGGCCAAGGAGCCATAGACATAGGCGTCAGAGCCCAGCTCCTCCACGAGGTTCACGTGCAGCGGAATGGCGCCGGGGGTATCGGCGGACACCAGCTCGAGGGATTCGGGGCGGAAGCCCACGGTGAGAGTGCCCTGGTCCTCCTTCTTCAGGGCGCTGATGGCGTCGCGGGGCACGGGGATTTCCGCGTCGCCGAGCACCGCGCGCTCACCCTGAATGGTGAAGGTCCCGAAGTTCATCGAGGGCGAGCCAATGAAGCCAGCGACGAACTCATTGGCCGGCTTGTCATACATTTCCTCTGGCGTTCCGACCTGCTGGAGAATGCCATCCTTGAGCACCGCAATGCGATCGCCCATGGTCAGCGCCTCAGTCTGATCGTGGGTGACGTACACGGTGGTGGTGGCCAATCGACGCTGCAGATCCGCGATCTGGGTGCGGGTTTGGATGCGGAGCTTAGCGTCTAGGTTGGAGAGCGGCTCGTCCATCAAAAAGACTTGGGGCTGGCGCACAATGGCGCGGCCCATCGCCACGCGCTGGCGCTGGCCGCCGGAAAGTGCCTTGGGTTTGCGGTCGAGGAACTGGGTGAGGTCAAGGATGCCCGCGGCCTCGTCCACCCGCCGGTTGATCTCTTCTTTGGCGGCCCCCGCGATCTTCAGGGCGAATCCCATATTGTCCCGCACGCTCATGTGCGGATAGAGGGCGTAGTTCTGGAACACCATCGCGATATCGCGGTTCTTCGGCTGCATCGCGGTCACATCTTTGCCGCCGATCAAGATCCGGCCGGCATTCACATCCTCCAAGCCTGCGAGCATGCGCAGCGAGGTGGATTTACCGCAGCCGGAGGGGCCGACGAGAACGAGGAACTCGCCGTCCTCAATGTGCAGGTCGAGCGAGTCGACGGAGGGCTTTGTCGCGCCAGGATAGACGCGCGTCGCCTTATCAAAAGTCACAGTTGCCATGATCTGGCACACCTTTCTTCACCGGCAGGTACGTGCCGGACGATCCGTTGTGAAGGGGGTATGAGCAGGCCGCGAAGCAGCCGGCTATTTCTGCCGAGCGATTCGTGCCATACAAAGCACTCCTCGTCGATTGTGGCACAGTCCAACACTGATGAGACGCTAAAACAACAAAGGAGCTCTGTGTGGCGGGGTTTTCCTAGTGATCGTTATTCCAGAGGGGAAGAAACAGATCGCCATACATGTCGTTCTTAAGGGCGCGGCATTCCCTACAGCGGCGACTCGAACTTGGAGCAGTAGATCGCCGAGACCGTTGATGAGGATAGTGCCCGGATGACGTAAGTGGGAGCGCCGATGGTGAGTTCTGGGGTGATTGTGTGGGCGGCTTGCTCATGCTTGCGGGGCTGCAGACCGTGTGTTCGTGGCGGCGTGGGATAACGTCCTGCTGCCGATGATCATTCTCTTCCTCAGCCTGCAGCGCTTCTGGCAGTCCGGCCTCTCCGCTGGAGTTGTCAAGGGTTAAGCCCCTCGCTGCTGGCCACGCTATCCCCTCACCGATAGGGGAGGGGATAGCTATGGGGTGGCCGCATCCTGCGCACGCTTATCGACGCCCACCTTCGGCGCGTGCGCCTACTCGCGCAGGCGCTGGACTACCTCCGGCAGGTTCTCCGCATCGCTGAGCTCAGCGATGGTGATACTCAGCCACGGCGCGGCGAGCTCATTGTCGTCGAAGAGCAGCGCCAGCTTCTGCTCTGTGTCTTCGAGCTCCCACACCGCAATGGTGGAGACGCCGTCGATCTCCTCGCCGATATTTTCGGGCGCGGCCACCCCGGCGCGTGCGAGAACACGCAGCGCGGCCACCGCCTCCTCATCGTCATCCCACTCCTCGAGCACCTCGGCCCACGCGTCGCTGATCTCGGAAGTGTGAGACGCAGCCGAGGTATCCGCCGCAGCCGGGCTCGCCGCTGTAGCAGCTGCGGGCACTGCCGCCTCCACCGCCGAGAACTCGCTGTTATCGCACACATCAATAAGCACGCTGTTATTGCTGAGGAAGCCCAAGTTCGAGATGCGCAAGAAGCGGTTCCAGCTGTCTTTGTCCGAGCCTTCCTGGTCTGGAATGAAGCTGATGCGCACGCCCTTGTCCACGCGGCGCAGATCCACCGCCGGCCCCAGCAGCTGGGGTCCCTGTTCCTGGGCGGCCCAGGAGATGTGGAAGGCCGCGGCCTCGCCGAGCTTATCCCAGCGATGGGTGGGGTGATGCAGAATTTCCAGCAGCTGTGTCATGGGATCGCGCAGCAGCAGCTCGTGGAAGGAATCCTGGAGCCGTAGCTTCTCATTGAGCACCCCACGCAGCTGCCCCACATACCAGCGGGGCGTCTCGGTGACGCCGGTGGTGGCCGTGGCGCGCCGGGCCTCGAGATCCTTGTAGGTAATGGACCACGGGTACATGCCGCGGCGGGCCAGCTGTGACCGCTTGGTGATGTCCCCAGCCACCCGGTTGTGCAGCTGGCTCGCGTGATACTGATAGCCGTCGAGATAGGCGGCCACGGTGCTCACGGTGGCGTTATCGGTTTCAAAGTAGAAGTCGGGTTTGGTTTCTACCAGATCCTTCTGCTCGTGCATGGTCCACTGGTGGGGCGAGTTCGGGAAGCTGATGGTCCAGCGGGCATGGTTGCCCACTGTTTGCTCCTGCACGCGCGCGCCCTTGGCCTTGAGATCGGCGCGCAGCTGCTCGAGGAACATCACCTCGAGTGCTGAGCGGCTATCCGGCTCCGGGGCTTCCTCGGTGATGTGGCCCTCCCAGAGGTTCTCCTCGCGCAGCGGATCGACGCTGTCATCCGGGTGGAGATCATCCACCAGGATTTTGGTGATCGCCGCCAGCGCTGATTCCCGCGAGGTCTTATCCACATCACTGCCGGCGCTAAAGGGCAGTAGGCACTCGGGGCAGGCTTGGCGCTGATCGTTCTGGCAGGGGCAGTGCTCCAGCTTTTCATAGGCTTTTAGCAACAGGCGGCGAATATCGGCCGAGGAGGTGAATTGCGAGAGATAGCCGGTACCGCCCGGGATCGTGTCATGCAGCAGCAGCATGGGACTCACCTTGCCGTGGGTGCTGGCGTGGACCGGCGCCACATCGAGGTGGTCGGGGTTGCCGCCGAGGGCCAGTTTGAAGCCCATGCGGATCGTGGCGATGAGGCTCGGGGTGGCGTTCTCATCGGCGGCGGCAATGCTGGGCGGCAGGTGCATGAGCACGCCTTGGGTGGTGAGGGTGCGTCCCAGGGCGAAGGCGATGGTGTCCTCGTCGGCGGCATTGCGCAGGGAGCACCAGGGCTTGTGGTCGCGCCAGTGATTCGATCCCGCCTCGGAATCCTTGTGGCCGCACTCGCGGCACACGCGAAACATGGGAGTTTCCACTTCGGCGCCACACAGGGATTGGCGCATTCCGCCTTGGGCGCGGCCCAAGTTCAGCCAGCGCATGTTCACCGAGGGCAGGTAGCGGATACCGAAACCGGTTTCGCGCAAGAACCATCCCTCGCCATAGCCGCCCTCGGGCACCACCATGGACAGGGCGCGTTCGAAGCGCACCGAGGTGCGATCGTCTTTGGCGTCGGTAATCGCGGAGCGCGAATAGTCCACGCTGGCGTAGACGCGCGTCATTTCCACCACGTTGATCACCTGCGCGGCATCGGCAAAGCGAGCGTCGCCGCAGTGTGGGCAGGGAAGCGTATCAGAGTCGGGGGTTTCTACCCGCGAGTAGGAGCAGCTGGGGCAGAGCCGCCACCGTTGCACAGCGGCGTTATCCGGTCCGAGCTCCACCGAGTCCACCGTGGCGGCAATGCCTTGGGCATAGAAGGTGGCGTCCGGGGCGAGCTCGAAGAGCGCGGAGGAGATACCGCGCGAATAGTCGCGGGCATGCGTTTCGATCTCCCCGGTATCGGCGTCGGTGCGCGAGATCGAAAGGTGAAACTCCACGGTCTCATCCAAGAGCGTGAAGTTCGGCAAAAGGCCCGCGCGCTCCATCACGGCGATCCAATATTCCTCCTCGAACTCGGAGGTCAGCTGGCTGTTGATGAAATTCGCCGCCGCCCGGGTTTGGCGCAGCTGCAACTCGGTTTCCTCATCGGCGCTATTGCTCTCAGCGACGCGGTTGAGTTCATCGAGCGTGGCATGCACCGCCTTTTTGCGCTCCATGAGCATTGCGCGGTGAGATTGCCAGGTACTGCGGCTCTCGCGCAGCACGGCCACCGCCTGGGTGCTGGCCCACTCCCGCAGCTCCTCCTTCACGGCTTGGGGCGCAAACTCGCCCAGGCTGTCCAGGAAGGCATCGAGCTCAGCGTCGATCCCCGCCTCGATGCGATCGATCAGCGCGGCCACCACCGTGCCCTCGAAGTCCTGCAGGCCATAGCCGAAGACGGACTTCGCGCGCGTCGCCGACACGTCCAGCTCGGCAAAGTCCATGGTGTCGATCACATAGGCCAAGAACTGCCGGTGCAGAATCTCTCGCGCAGACAAAAAGGCCGCCGGCGGCTGCACCACACCATTGATGGTGCTCAGCGGCCGTTCCAGCCGGGCCAGCGCCTTCCCGCGCCCGCGGGTCACAGCGATCACCAGCGAGTTGCCGCTCAAACGCCCAGCACGGCCCACGCGCTGCACATAGGAGGCCACAGACTCCGGCAGGGAGGCCAGCATCACCGTGGACAGATCCCCGATATCGATACCCATCTCGAGGGTAGGGGTAGCCACCAGCACATTCGGCGCATCCGGTTGTTGCTTATCGACGGCCGCCTTGAACTGTTCCTCGATCTCCAAGCGATCCGCGGTCGCCAGCAAGCTCGTGTGCTCGCGGCTGATGACCGTGCGGGAGTCCCGGGAGCTATACAGGCTGCGGTAGTAGTTGTGCGGATTAGCCACCACCTCGAATCGACCCTCACAGCCGAGCGAGTGGCAGGGGGTGTGGGCCAATAGTTCGCGGCCGTGGGCGTCCACGCCGAAACGGCGGTGGCACACCGAGCATTCGAGGATGCCTGGATCGGGCTCGTGCACCACGCGAATGCGCGAGGGCTCGAGATAGTACATGGTGGCACCGGTGTTGGACTCGAGGCTGCTCACGATGCCCTCTGCGGCCAAGAGGCGAAATAGCGCGGTGACGGCCCAGGCGGCGTGGCGGGTGTCGATGCTTAAGTGGGCGGCGCTCCAGCGGGCACACCAGCCGCGCTCCTCGGAGAGCGGCAGCACTGAGTTCTTCGATTTTGCGCCAGCGAGTTTTCCGCCCGCACGGGGAAAGTGCGGGGCGCCGCCTTGGGGGAAGCGGGGCACGCCTTGGGCGGCGGCTTCGCGGCGGTAGAGCATGTACTCGTTGCCGTCGTCTTTGATGAAGGCGCGCAGCAGCTCGGTGTAGATACCGCCGCTGAGGCGGGTGTATTCCAGCAGGCCGCGGGCCCAGGCCAGCTCGCTGCCGGCACCATCGAGTGCATCGCCGGTGGCGGGGTCATGGGAGATAAACGCCGCCATTTGCGTCTCGCCGAAGGCGCTGCGCAGAGCCTCTTTAGCGATGGGCTCCAGCACCGCATCGTCTACGTCCACGCCCACGGACACGGTTCCGGTGGAGACCAAAGAGCGGGGCAGATCGGCGCGATCACCGAACTCGAGAGCCACATCCAGCTCCAGCACCTTGGTCAGGCGCTTGGTGGCCTCGCCGCGCTGCCCCGAGGAATAGCTGGGATCCCAGAAGGGCGCAAAGCGTTTATTCTCCGCCACCCAGGGCGGCAGGAGCTCAAAGCGGGAGCGCGCCGGGACCTCATCTGCATCGGCGGAGGCAATGAGCTGCTTGGGCAGGGTGTCCAGGGTGGTCGCATGGTCGATGGCCGCATTGGTGCGGCCACGGAAGGCGAAGGTGCGGGCGCGGGATTGCATGAACCCGGCGCGGTGCGCGGCATCCTGCACGGAGTCGGTGAACACCAGTGATTTCTTCTCTGCGGCGTCCACATCGTCCATGCCGAAGAGATTGGACACGGCCACGGAAAGCAGCGTGGCCACGGAGGAGCCGAGGAAGCGGATGGAGTCGCGCTCCCCGCAGGAGGGGCAGACGTTCTGGCGGGCAAGCTCGTCTACGTCCTCGCCGCCATAGGTGAGAACCCGCACCACGCCGCCGAAGTCCAGGTGTTCCTCTTCGGGCTCGCTCACGCTCAGCTGCGCATTGGGCAGATCCAGCCAGGCCAGCATGGAGTGGTCCTCGGCCAGGCGATCGTGTCCCAAGCGCAGCTCACTGGAGGCGTCGATGAGCGGCCGCATCATGGTGCGTTTGCGCACGCTGTGGCCGCGGATGGTTTTAGGGTTGGTTTCGATGCGCTCATCGCCGGGCTGGACGCTAACCATCCACCCCGAGCGCCCGCAGTTACGGCAGTAGCAGGCCGGCAACCAGTTGCCCTCGGTGGTGCCGTTATCGGACCAGCGAAACATTGCTGCCCCAGCGGCGTTGAGCTCTACGGCGCGGTCGATGCGCGATACCTCCCGCACCCATAGGTGGGTCTCTACCCCGGGGAATTTCTTGCCGTGCCAGCCATGCAGCGCCCCGAACTCGGCGCGCAGGTGCGCGATCAAGGTCAGGGTGTGGGCAATAAAGGTGGCTGCGTCCGCGCCGAGCTGACGTAGCGTTTCGGCATGGAAGAGTTGGGCATCCAGCGGAGTTTCGTCCTTTTCGAAGGATTCCGTTATCGCCACCGGCCGGCTCGTTGCCTGCAGCAGCTGAAGAACCCACTCATTGCGCGAGGCCGCCGCAATCGTGTGCTCCACGGAGGTCTCCGCGCCCAGGCCGAGTAGTTTTTTGCCGAGCACTCGGCGCACGATGCGATCGTGCTCCACATGATCCTCGGCCGCGGTGGCCTGTTCGATCGCGCGATTCATCTCCTGCATCGCCTCGGCCGTCGGCGCGGGCGTGGACTTGGCCTCGATTCCGGTGAACTCGGCAATGCTGCGCTGCCACTGTTCGATGGTGAGCACGGTTTCGCGCACCACGGAGCTCGGTGGTAGCTGTTCGCCGAAGATAGTGTGCGCGAACTCGAGCATCTCTGTGGGCTCGGAATTGTTATCGCCCAGTGTTGCGGAGGTAGCCACCGGCGTGATCCGCCCCAGCGGGCGGGCCTTGTCCTCCTCGCTTAACTCGCCCTCGGGCTGGAGGGCCTTGATCTTCAACCCCATGCGCCGCAGCAGCAGCGCCACATCGGTGCCTTGGGCGCCGTCGTAGGTGTGGAACTCATCGAGCACCACATACTGCAGGCTTGTGGCCGATTCCTTCCATAGCTGCTGGTCTTCATCGCGCAGCAAGAGCTGATCCAGCATCTTGTAGTTGGTCAGCAGGATCTCCGGCGGGGCCAGCCGCATCGTCTCCCGATCGGTGATCAGCCCCGCCTCGCTCACGGTCCGACGGTGCGAGTCAGCCGTTTCACCGGTATAGATACCGGCACGAATCCCGCCCAACCGCGGATCGGTGGTGATCAGCTCCGCCAGACGCGCCGCTTGGTCATTAGCCAGTGCATTCATCGGATAAAGGATGAGCGCCTTCATTCCCCGCCGCCCCGTGGTGCGCAGGCAGTGATCCAGAATCGGATAGAGAAAGGACTCCGTCTTACCCGAGCCTGTTCCCGTGACTACCAGAGTGGGCTCTGGCCGCCGCTCCTTGCCATCGCGTGACGACGCCAACCTGCGGAACGCCTCCGCCTGGTGCCGGTAGGGAAGAAAATGCTCCGGCAGCCAGCCTAGAAGGTTCGACCAGTCCGAGGCTGGGGCATAGGGCAAACGGGTGCGCACATAGGGGCCATGGAACATGCCCTCCTCGGAGTTGGTGAGAAACTCCTTCAGCCCCGCCGCCGTTGCCTGCTCCGCCAGGGAGAAGCTGGTGGCCAGGTACTCACTCAAGCCACCAATAATGTGGTTCGAGGCATGCGTGGGGATGATACTGGACATGGTGGGTTATAGCTCCTTGGAAAAAGCCTCATAGGCGGCCCGCAGATCGGCTTCACGATCCAGCGGGGCAAAGGGGTAGTCGAAGGTATAGGACACCTCGGACTGCGGGTGCGTCCAGGTGCGCTCCGCCGCGGACAGCTCCGCGCCGGGCTTCAGCTTCTCCTGAAGCTTCACAATCTCCTTCGGTACCTTACGGCCATGCGCATCATAAAGATCCTCCCGATCGTAGCGACGCATCACGGGGAATTGGGTGCGATAAATCATGCACAGCTCATCAGCGCTGATACCCAAGGACAAGGCCACAATGGTATCAATCTCATTCTGCGCATGCCAGCGCTCCTTCGCGTTCCGCAGCGGAGTCTCCGGCGTCCACTCCTCACCCGTGATCTGCTCCCACAAGGGCGCATACGCGCGGGTAAGGCAGTTCAACTCCAGATAGCGGCGGGCCGCAATGGGCCACAGTGCGTTCTCGGTGCCGAGGGGGAGCACTTCGAAAACAGTCGCCATAATATGCCCCGTCCCAGTTGATCGCAGATAGAAATCTACAAGGAACGAGCTGGCCGTGAATGCTGCGGCAAGCGTTCTCACATCTCCCATCGGCCCAGCAGAAGTAATGGTGTACAAGTGCGTGGACTCTGCGGGCAGTAGGGAAGGGTAGAGCGTTCGAAAACCGGTAGTCGCAGCCATGTTTCGCCATCCGACGCGGAAAAATGATGACGCATACTCCTTTTTCCCGTCTACGGTCCACGTGCCAAACAAGCCATTTATCGCAGCTTGATCCAAGGAATCATCGAATGCATATGATGTCGCAGGAATAAAGTCTTCGGCTACGGCCTCAAGGTCGATCTCGGACCAGTCCTTGTTACTCTTCATCGTGGGATTGGGCTGCTTGATCATGGGCGTGGATACGCCCAGATGTGGGCCTTGCAGAATCGCCTCGGCCCAGGAATCTGGATGCTGCCACGAGGTGTCGAAGTACCCCTTCTTCTTGTCTGTGGTTTCATTCCAACCACTGGAGAACTGTAGCCCCAGCGAACCAATACGATCTGCGGCAGCGAGCTTTTCCAGAACGGCGGCAGCAGCGGTGTTCACGGTATAGACCATGCGCGTTTCCAGCAGCGGCGTGTCGGGATCCTCGAGAACGGACTTCCACAGCTCGAGGGTGTTCTTATCCACGGTGGCAATTCGATCACGGTGGGGCCGCAGATCCCAGTTATCGTTCTCGTCCCTGAAACCGGGGAGTATGCCGCTTCCATCGTGCTTAAAAGAATCGCTCACGCTCGTGGGGTGGTAGAGAGAGTTCGCAGAAAGGAATCTGGGGTCGTCTACGGCAATGGAATAAACATGAACGCCGTACGTGACGTGATTATCCACATCGAAGAGCTTGAGCTCGTTGATGAACTGCCAGTGGCGGCGCAGACGACGATATGCACCTATGCGTAGGGGTGCAGCCTTCTTCTCTGTGAAGTGTGATTCGGGGTGGATCAAAGAGATCACACCAGTGTTGCTGGCATTGGCCCAGGTGCGCTCTATGAAGCCCCGGTAGAGATCAGGTCGCTGATCTTTGAGGTGGGGGTAGCGGGTGATATCGCCAAGCACAGCGGCAACGACTACAGAATCGGAAATACCGCGCGACATCGTTGCAAGAACAGCGTCATTGTCCGCCAAGGATTTGCGCCGTGCTTGCTTTTCCTTTTGGGTCGGTTTGGTGGCAAGTTTGAACCATGGGTCGTGCTCAGCGAGGAGCCCATCCACGTCCACGTCGGGCCGCACCCACGGCGGGTTGCCCACTTGGAAGTCGAAACCGCCCTCGGCCATCACGGCGGCGAAGTCGAGATCCCAGTGGAAGAAACTCTGCTCCGCACTAACGCGCTCCACGATGGCCAGCCACGGGTGCGCCTCCAGCAGCTCCTCGTATTTCAGGGCGCCGGAGGCCTTGAACTCGAGATCCTCGATAAAGTCCAAGTCCTCCCAATCCATGGTGAAGCCGAAGCCCTCGGCCTGCTTCTTTCCAGACTTCAGGGCGTCATTGGCCCGGCCCAAGGCGTGGTGAAGCGTGCGCAGCCACTCCTCACGGCTGGGGAGCAGCTCCGTTTCATTCAGCGGCCAGAACCACAGGGCGTTCCAGGCGTTCATGATCAGCCGCAGGCGCTGATAGGAGCCGTTGAGATTAGCGAAGAGCTCCTGCTCGATCTGTGCGCGGGTGACCGCGCCGGCGCTGTGCTGCTCCGGCTGGCCCCATAGGTTAATGGTGCGCCGGGCCTGCTGGTCTGCGATGCGCAGGCGCACCAGAGCAAAGCGCCATAGCACCTCGACCCGCTCGGAGAGCTCCGCGAGCTCGCGGGCGTGTGTCTTGCTAAAGCCCTTCTGCACCGACTTTCGCCACGTCTTCATGGCTGCGATCTGCTCGGGCGCCATGGCTTTGAGGTCCTTGGATTCGCTGGCGGCACCCCAGCCAAGGGCGGGAACGAGGAAGTGATGCACCCGCGAGGAGACCTTCGGATCGGGTCTCTGCGTGATAATGGCTTCCGAGACCGTCTGCACGCTGTGGTGCCGCGGGCGCTCCGAGAGGTACTGCTTGGTGGTGAGAGCATCTGTGCTCAGTGTGGAACGCGTCGCCCCGATAAGCGAGTTGCCGTGGCGCAGGTGCAGGCCGAACCATGGGGCCTTTAAATCGGCGGTCATGGTGTTTAGCCACAGCGAGATCTCGGCGAGCTCCACGGCGGTGCGGTTGAGGTCTACGCCATATACCTGGTGCAGGGCGATGGAGGCCTTTACTTTTTGTAGTTCCTCGGTGAGGGACTCTGCCGGAATCTGCTCATCGAGCTCTTCTTGTTTTAGCGTGATGTAGAGCTCTGCCAGCTGGTTCACGGCCTCCACGGCGAAGGCGCCGGAGCCCATCGCCGGCTCGCAGATACTCAGGTTCAGCACATCATCGGCGCAGCTGATACGGCCTGAGCTGCGTAGCTCCTCGATGGCCTGGCCCACGGTGAACTCGGTGATCACCGGCGGGGAATAGAAGGAGGCCGAGCGCTCTCGATCCCGGGAGGATTGGCGATACACAAAGGAGCCGGCCTTGTGGCGACGATTGCGGGTGCGGGTGCCGGAGATGGCGTCGTCAATCCGCTCTTGGACGAAGCTGTCCGTGGGCAGAGTGGCGGCTAGCGACTCGGGCACAACCCATGATCCCTTGGAGGGATCGCCGTGGGGCGCGACCTCCAGCAGCTCTTGGGTGGCGATGAAGCCGGTATAGGACATCAGGCCCTCGTACACCTGGCCGAGCTGGGTGACACCGAGGGTGGCATAGGAGACGAAGCCGCGCTCACGGCCCGAGGTTTCGGGGGTGAGCAGCAGGTTTTGCAGCACCGTGTGGAGGGCGGCATTGGAGAGTTTGACGCGGGAGATATACGCGGTGGCATCTGGCTTGAAGAGATCCGCGGCGAGATTCCGGAAGCGGAGGCCATCGGCGCCGGCGTTGGCGTCGAAAAGCTCGGCGGTGGGGTCCAAGGGATCGTGGCCCTGATCTACCAAGGAGAAGAGGAGATCGAGGCTGTCGTAGAGGTAGGTGCCGCGGGCGGCTCGCTCGCTGGGAGGTTCGATGAGGATCTGGTCGCGCAAGTTCGACAGACCATAGCCCTCGTCATATTCGGGCACCCCAGTGGGCAGGATCTGCAGCTCCGGGGAGGCCTCGGCGAAGAGCAGGAAGAGGATGCGATAGAGATAGCGCAGCGACTGCTTGGCCAGCTCATTGCCGTCGAGATCAATGGGCAGGCGCTGTTCGCGGTGGCGATCCAGCACATCATTGCCGATGATTTCGATGGATTCCTTAATGGCCTGGCGGAGGCTCTCGCTCACCTTCACGGCGTGCTCGCGGGACTCGGCGAGCGTCTCAAGCCACCAGGTGCTGCCATCGGGGGCGCAGGTGATGTTCTCCCACGCCAGGGCGGCGCACACCTGCTGCAGCTCGCCGCGATTCTTGGTGTTATTGCGCTCGGCGGCAAGGGCCACATCCACGCCGAAATACCGACCGAGAGGCCAGGGATCGCGTTCTGCGAGAATCACCCAGGAGCCGGCGATTAGCACGATGAAGGCCGGCTGTTCCTCGCTGAGGAATAGCTCCGTCACCAGCTTGGTGGCCGACCACTCCAGCTCGGCGCCATCCAAGCTCGGCGGGCTCAGCGGGGTAGCCTCCACCAGCTCCTCAATACTGGTGATGGGAGAAACACGAAGGGTAGCGGCCTTGTGCTGCAGCGATCCGGTGAAGGCAAGAGTGCCGGCGCTGCTCTGCACCTCCTGCGCTGCGGGGTGCGGATAGCCACAGGCGGATTCGATGGCCGCGGCGGCAGTCGCCACCGAGGAAGGAGTGGCGGGGTCAATGGTGGATAGCGCCGTCTGCAGCTCATTGCGCTGGGCAGTGAGCCGACCCCACGGGGAGGTGGAAGATGCGGAATCCTTATCGTCGGCCTTCCACACCTTCACGGCGTCCTCGGCGCGCTTGCCAAAGGACGCGCCCTTGGTGTTCTCATCGTTGGTCAGGTAGTAATCGCTGATCCACTCGTCAACGTTGGCGATGGAATCGAAAGAAGCCATGGGGGAGATCCTTGTTATGCGCTGGGGGTGGTGGCGGGAATGATGACGGCGAGGGGGCGGATAAGGGAACGCTGCGGGCGGGTGGCCACGAGCATCTCACGCTGCTTGTCCACCACGGCACGAGAGCGGGGCGCCCGGCCGGAGCTGTGGCCACTGGCGCTTTCCCATTCGGTGGCGCGCTTCGACCACGCCGCGGCGCGGTGTTCGGCCTCGGCGATGCCGGCGCTCTGGATGGCGTCCACATGTGTCTCCGCTGCGGCAAGCGCCGCGCGGATCAGTCGGTTCGTCTCTGGTGGAACGCTGAGCGAGCCAGTGGAAATCGCCTGCTCATTCAAACCGATCTCGCGCAGCATGGCGATGGGATCGGTGACGGTATCCACCGTGGCCGCAGGGATACCCTCGGGCACATCCAGGCCGAACTGGCCCGGGGTGGCCAGCAGGAAGGAACGGGTGACTACCTGGCCGCGGGAGCTGGTGAGCGTGGCCATGAGCAGCACCGTGAGCTCCTCCACGTTGCCGGTGAACGCGGGGATCTCGGACTTTGCCATTGAGGACAGAGCGCGATCGGCGGCCCAATCCGATACCGGGTGCAGAGGGCCCAGATAGTGTGCCTTCGGCCAGGTCTTGGAATCGTTATCGCGGGCCGCCTGCAGCTGCGACTCGCCGCGGGCGGTGGAGGTAGCCAGCATGAGGCGCTTCTTTACCTGGCGATAGTCCACATAGTCCTGGGGCAGCAGATCGAAACGGCGCTGCAGATCCGGTGGGGGAGTCAGCTCCATCGTGTCATTATCGTGCAGCTCCATCGACACCCCGCCGCGCGCCGGGGACTCCGAGGCCACATCATGAAACGCCTCCGCGAGGGCCTGCACGAGATAGTCCTGCTCGCTGGAGAACAGGCTATGAGCCGCCGAGGAGGTGAGTGGCTGCTCCGGTTCCTCGTCGAGGACCAGGGTGCCGCTGTTGAGCATGGCCCAGAGATCATCCACGGCCCGCTCGTCTGCACTGCTCTCGGCCGAGGGGGCATCCGCGGCAGAAGCGTCGGTGTCGGCGCCGGCGCCGGGGTCTTCGGCGTGGCGGGCGGCGCGGTCGCGGGCGTCACGCACCACCTCTTCCGCGGTGCGGATAGTGGAATCGAGATCACGGCGGCCCCGAAGAATATCGCGGACGCTATCTTCCTCGCTGCGGATGGAATGCTTGCCCATGAGCAAGGAGGCATCGCCGAGGAATTGGTGGGCGGCGTGCTCACGCTCGACGAGCTTCTCCAATACGTGGGTCTCGCCGATGCCCTCCTCGGGATCCAGAAGCAACGTCGCGATCTGCGGCGGGTTGGTTTGGCCATAGCGATCAATACGGCCATTGCGCTGCTGGATACGGATGAGCGACCACGGGATGTCATAGTGCACCAAGTGGTGGCATTGGCTGTGCAGGTTCACGCCCTCGCTGGCCACATCGCCGGTAATGAGCACCCGGAGCCTGGAATCGGCGCGCTTGAACTCGTCGATCAGCTCCATCTGCTCCACATCGGACATGCCGCCGTGCATGACCTTCACCGCGCCCTTGCCCAGCTTGAGGTCCTTGCTCAGGTTGGTCTCGAGGAAGTGCAAGGTGGCGACACGCTCAGAGAAGATCACCACCCGCTGCGAGGAGCGCTTCTTAATGCCCACCTCATTGCGCAGATAGTCCACGAGTTGGAAGTACTTATTGGAATTATCGGGGGTGATGTGCTCTGCCAGCTCGCGCAGCCGGTGCAGGGCCTGCACTTGGGCGGCGCTGGTGGCAGACGCGGAATCCGCGGCCAGAGTACGTAGGCGGTTATCGATGGTCTCCAGCAGGGCGGCGGGGGAGGAAAGATAGGCCTTGACTAAAGTCCACGGGAAAAGGTCGCCGGCCAGTTTCGTACTCACCCACGTCTCGCTGAGCTCGCGGGCCACGGCATTTTCCTCCGCCGAGGCCTCGATGAGGATATTGGTGGGCTCCGCGCGAATCGCCCACTTATCGCCCACCACCGAGGCGACCTCCTTGGAGTTGCGGTGGCGGCGGATGATGAGGTCCTTGGCGGCGGCCTCATCAATCACTCCGCTCGGGCTCACGGCCAGAGGATCGAGCAGGCGCAGGATCTCCTTAAACGAGTCCGGGTCGCCATTGTGCGGGGTGGCCGAGGCGAGGATCAGCGCGTCCGTGCGCGGCGCGAGCGTGCGCACCAAGCGGTTATTGTGCGTGCCGGCATTGGTGGCGTTGTGGATCTCATCCACAATCACGATGTCCCAGTTCACCTTCTCCAGCTGGGCGAGATACTTAGGCGACTTCAAGGTATCCATGGACACGATCACGCGCGGGAAGTACGTGAAGGGGTTTTTGCTGGCCGGTAGCTTCTGGCGCACCTTTTGAATACCGATCGAATCGAGACGCACCAGCGGAATGGAAAAGCGCGTCCACAGCTCCTGCTGGAACTGCTCCAGCACATGCTTCGGGGTGACCACCAGAATGCGCTCCCCGCGCCCACGCCGGATCAACTCGGCGGCGATCATGCCGATTTCGAGGGTCTTGCCCAGGCCGACGGCATCGGCAAGCAACACGCGGGGCTGTACCCGCTGGGGGTCGAGAGCCATGCGCACGGCGGCGAGCTGATAATCGAGCGGGTCCGCGAGCATACGGGTGGCCACGTCGAGCTCCTGTTGCCGCAGCGGCACCGGGGTTTGGCGCATCGTGGACTCCAGCCACAGCTTCGAGTGGCGATAGCGCGGGGAATGATCCGGTACGGGAGTGACCGCGGCAGGGTCGAAGATGCGGACATCGTCAAGGGCGGTGAAGAAAGTAGCGGTGGTATCGCGCACATAATCGCTGAGGCCGCGGACCTTGATGCGGAAGCCATCGGTGGAGCGGGTTACGTGGGTGACCAGCCACGACTCATTGCGCACCTCCACGGTGACGCCGGGCGCGAGCTGATCGAAGTAGCTGGGGTCGCGGGGGCTGGCGGTGGCAGATGAGGCCGCTGCGGAGGGCTGAGTCATAGTTGCATAAGTTTAATTACTCAGCGCTCATGGTGGGCCGATATGGCTACGCCGTGTTGGGGCGGTCGCGGGGTGTGTGATCGCGGGCGATACGGCCCGCGGAGGCGCGGTAGTACACGAGAGGAGCGCGATCTACGGTGTGAGGGAACTCCACAACCTCTACAGCTCTCGTACCTAGTTCAGCGAGTAGGAGAGTGGGAATGCCGCTGACTCTTACATCAGGATCTATGATGAGCGGCCTGTGCGAAAAGGAGTCGAGGGGCTCTCCTCGTTGAGGGAGACGAAATGCTGCTGGAGTTAAGCATCTGAAAATCCCACAAGGGCACAGCAGAGAACGCGGCATTGTTTCTCAGAGGTTACGTTCCCTCTCGGCGTGCAGTATCTGGATGCGTATGAGAAACCTGCGCCCCTGACGGGGGCGGAGGTGCATATCTCTTGCTTGTGAATATAAGTTGCGAGCTCGGTGCAGATCTAGGCCGCGCGAATTAGTTTGATCGCGTGTGGAAGCCGATAGCGAAAGAAAACCGGCGAACACGTCTTCGCAACCGGTCCTAATTTTAGGGAATCTCTATATCGCTAATTTGACCTACTCTATCCAGCGCTGGAATTACCATTGTCCGACTCAACTTATATCCAATTAAGCGCAGCCTATGTTTATCTGAAAAAGAGGATTGTGCAGAGTATGTGCAATGCGTGTATGAATGTACATCGCTTTCGACTGCAAGATGTCGAAGTTGTGTCGGGAAGGATGAGTAGCTTACAAGCCTGCTCATGGCTTGCTAAGGCATTAACGTCGATCTAGTTGCGAAGTGGGAGTTGGTAGCCCCTTGGCGCGCGCCGGCGCTTGGAGGCACAGATGGTGATGCGATGAACTCGTCCGAAAAGTGGTTTTAGACACCCGGATGCTCAAGCGCCTGTAGGCGGGTCGGCGAATCCAACATAGGACGATGGGGGGAAGCATACTAAGATAGAGGGGTGACCCTCATCAGTTGGGGCTAACGGAGGGCAAAAATAGCTCGGAAGGACTTCGCGCAGTGATTCGAACGGAACGGCTTCAATCTATCGTGGAAATGCTTAATAGTAATGGCACAGTGACGGTAGATCAAATAATAAACACGCTTGGAATCTCTGCGGCAACCGCGCGCCGTGATCTAGATCTACTCGCAGAGAAGGGTCAAGCTTTACGGACACATGGCGGGGCAACGGCTATCGATAGTGGCTTGCCAACCTTTTCGCTTCTTTCAACGTCTCCATATTCAGCGCAAAAGCGGCAAATAGCCTTGGAGTGCATGCGTTTTATAGAGCCTGGGCAAGTTATTGGATTATCTGGCGGAACCACGGTTAGTGAGGTGGCCTTAGAGATCGCTCGATGGGCGGCCAAGCATGCCGAAAAGTCTCCGGTGACGCTTCCGGTTTTGACAGTAGTTACAAATGCTGTGAGCGTTGCCTACCGTCTCAGTGGAAGGCCAGAGCTGCGGATTGTCGTGGTTGGGGGAGTGATGAATTCGCACTCCTGCGAGCTAACAGGCCCTTTTAGTACTCAGGTATTAGAGCAGATCAATATGGATTTGGCCTTTATCGGTGTTAATGGTTTTGATTCCAGTGGGCCGGGTACTACTGACGAATTTGAAGCTTTCACTAACCGTGCTATGGCTTCGCGGGCGGTGAAACCAGTCGTGGTTGCGGACTCCTCCAAGTTCGGGAAACGTTCATTCTCTTCGGTAGGAGGCCCAGAGGCGATCCGAACTGTGGTAACCGATTCGGACATCGACAGCAAAGTTATTTGCTCTTTGCAGGAACGTGGCTATGACGTGGTGGTTGCCGGCTGACGTCCGTAATTTTGCTTGGAGCAAAGCTTAACCCTCCCCGTTGCGTGGTGTGCTGTGGGGAGGGTGTGAGGGGGGGTGTTACTTGGACACGGAGGTTCCGGCGGAGTGGAGGTCCTGGCAGGCCTCTACGATGCGCTCGGCCATGCCGGTCTCAGCCTTTTTCATGTAGGAGCGGGGATCGTAGACCTTCTTGTTGCCGACCTCGCCGTCGATCTTGAACACGCCATCGTAGTTAGCGAACATGTGGCGGGCGA
>NZ_PQMR01000017.1:0-33530 GCF_008930935.1 Corynebacterium sp. 11A | reverse complement strand
GTGTGGGGGTAGCTATAGGGGGTGGTTTCTGTGGCTGTTCCATCTCGCCCCTCCGGGGTGTCGTGACGGAGGGTGGCTGGTGCTGCCACGTCTAAAACCTGTGCTTTAGCTGGAGGATCTCTAAGGGATTGTAGAGAAACTAGGTGGCGGGCCGAGGAAAACTGAGATGAACTGGTGGTTAACGTTGGGAGAGTTATTGCAATCGGTTTGTCTGTCTCTTAGGGTTTGGTGTGTACGTAAACAGCAGTCACGCGGTGGCTACGACAAGAGGAGACGGTGTTATGTCTTTCGTTCTTCAGATCCAGGAAATCGTTGAGGGTCCGATCAAGGACCTGTATGTCGAGGCGGGTAGCTCTCTGCCTACCTTTGCTCCGAACTTTGTTCCTGAGGAGGTTGACTTCTCCCAGGGGCAGTTCTCCAGCGAGTGGTTCAATGGCCAGACCTTCTCCTCCGACTGGGGCTCTGACGAGCTCATCAGCCTCGGTAACTTCAACTTTGCCGGCGGCGAATAAGGCTTCTTGAGCTTTTGCATTCCCCGGTCCGCGTGTGAGCGCGGGCCGGGGTTTGTTTGTCTGTGGGGACTGGACCTACGCTATAGTAGTCTGAACGTTGTTCAAGGGTGGGAGATTGCTCACATATAGACGGGCGTCTGTGGGGGTGCTCATGTATTCAAAGACGTGGGATGAATGTCCGGTTTTGTGGAGTTAGCTGTGTTTTGCTCAGGACTGGGGTGAGGGTGGGGGTATTGCAGGCAATCTCCCCTATTTCAATGTGGTTTTCTTGCGTTATCGTGTCCGATCGTCCGTGGGCTCTGATCTGCACTGGGGGGTTAATCCCACTAGGCTGAAGCAGTATGAGCCCACAAAAGATCGGCGTAACCGAAGTCGCTTTCCGCGACGCGCACCAAAGCCTGTTTGCAACTCGTTTGGCCATGGAGGACATGGTCGATGTCTGCGAGGAGATGGACCAGGCAGGTTTCTGGAGCGTGGAGTGCTGGGGCGGCGCAACCTATGACGCCTGCATTCGATTCCTGAACGAAGACCCGTGGGAGCGCCTGCGCACCTTCCGCAAGCTGCTGCCGAACTCGCGCCTGCAGATGCTGCTGCGCGGGCAGAACCTCCTCGGCTACCGCCACTACGAGGACACCGTGGTGGATAAGTTCGTGGAGAAGTCCGCAGAAAATGGCATGGATGTCTTCCGCGTTTTCGATGCGTTGAATGACCCGCGCAACCTCGAGCACGCCATGCAAGCTGTGAAGAACGTGGACAAGCACGCCCAAGGCACCATCTGCTACACCGTGTCCCCGCTGCATGACGTGGAGGGCTACATCAAGCAGGCTGGTCGTCTACTGGACATGGGTGCTGATTCCATCGCGCTGAAGGATATGGCCGCTCTCCTCAAGCCCCAGCCGGCCTATGACATCATCCGCGGTATCAAGGAGACCTACGGCGAGGACACACAGATCAACGTGCACTGCCACTCCACCACGGGTGTCACCATGGTCACCCTGATGAAGGCCATTGAGGCCGGCGCCGATGTCGTGGACACCGCCATCTCCTCGATGTCTCTCGGCCCAGGCCACAACCCCACCGAGTCCCTCGTGGAGATGCTCGAGGGCACCAACTACGAGACCGATCTGGACATGGACAAGCTCATTACTATCCGTGACCATTTCAAGAAGGTGCGCCCGAAGTACAAGGAGTTCGAGTCCAAGACTCTGGTGGACACCAACATCTTCCTCTCTCAGATCCCCGGTGGCATGCTCTCCAACATGGAGTCCCAGCTCACCGCCCAAGGCGCAGGCGACCGCATTGATGAGGTGATGGAGGAAGTACCGCGCGTGCGCAAGGACGCCGGCTTCCCACCGCTGGTCACGCCCTCCTCTCAGATCGTCGGTACCCAAGCCGTTTTCAACGTGCTCATGGGCCGCTACAAGGTACTTACCGCCGAGTTTGCCGATCTCATGCTCGGTTACTACGGCGAGTGCATCGGCGAGCGTAACCCCGAGCTGATCAAGCAGGCTGAGGAGCAGACCAAGAAGGAGCCCATCACCTGCCGTCCGGCCGATCTGCTCGAGCCGGAGTGGGACCAGCTCACCAGCGCCGCCGAGGAGCTCGATGGCTTCAACGGCACCGACGAGGATGTTCTCACCAACGCACTGTTCCCGTCCGTGGCACCGGGGTTCTTCAAAACCCGCCATGAGGGCCCGAAGAACGTGGGCAAGACCGAGGAGCAGATGAAGAAGGAAGCAGAGGCCGCCTCCGGCTCTGCCAACGCCGTGCGGGAACCCATCAGCTACCGAGTCACCGTGGGTGGCCGCAGCGAAACCGTCAAGGTGGAGCCCGCCTAAACGCGGGCCACGTAGAAACATACGAGAAGAGGAAGCAGTAGACAATGGCTGACACTCACGAGCCAACAATGCAAGAACGCCTCGACCACCTTGCCGAGGAACGCGAGCGCGTCTCTCAAGGTGGGGGAGCGGACCGTCTAGACAAGCAGCACCAGCGCGGCAAGCTCACCGCCCGCGAGCGCGTAGAAAAGCTGCTGGATCCGGGCACGTTCCAGGAAACCGGCATGTTTGCCAAGCACCGCACTACCCACTTCGGAATGGATAAGGCCGATGCCCCAGCCGATGGTGTGGTCACCGGTACCGGCGTGGTCTTTGATCGCCTGGTGCACGTTGCCTCCCAGGACTTCACCGTCATGGGCGGCTCCGCTGGCGAAACCCAATCCAATAAAGTGGCCCAGACCATGCGCGAAGCTGGCGTGACGGGTACGCCCTTCGTGTTCATCAACGATTCCGGCGGAGCCCGTGTGCAGGAGGGCATCGATTCTCTCTCCGGCTACGGCAAGGTCTTCTACGAGAACGTCTCCCTGTCCGGCCTCGTGCCGCAGGTGTCCATCATTGCCGGCCCCTGCGCCGGTGGCGCCGCCTACTCGCCGGCCCTGACGGACTTCATCATCCAGACCCGCAAGGCCAATATGTTCATCACCGGCCCCGGTGTGATCAAGTCGGTCACCGGTGAGGATGTCACCGCGGAGCAGCTCGGCGGCCCCGATGCCCATATGGCTAAGGCCGGCAATATTCACTTCGTCGCCGACGATGATGAGCAGGCCATTCTCATCGCGCAGAAACTGCTGAGCTTCTTGCCGCAGAACAACACCGAAGAGCCGCCGATCGTCGATCCCGACCCCGTGGTGGAGCCCGACGAGTCGCTGCGCGATATCGTCCCCGTCGAAGGCAAGAAGGGCTACGATGTGCGCGAGGTAATCGCCCGCATCGTGGACCACGGAGACTTCCTCGAGGTCCAAGAGGGCTTCGCCCGCAACATGGTGGTTGGGTTTGGCCGCATGGTGGGCCGCACCGTCGGCATCATCGCCAACCAGCCCAATGTGGTCTCCGGTGTGCTGGACATCAACTCCTCCGATAAGGGCTCCAGCTTCATCCGCTTCTGCAACGCCTTCAACATCCCGCTGGTCACCCTCGTGGACGTGCCCGGCTTCATGCCCGGCGTGGCCCAGGAGCACGGTGGCATCATTCGCCACGGCGCGAAGATGCTCTACGCCTACTCCGCCGCATCGGTGCCGAAGGTCACCGTGGTGCTGCGCAAGTCCTATGGTGGCGCCCACCTGGCCATGTGCTCAAAGGACTTGGGCGCAGACCGCGTGTTCGCCTGGCCCACCGCGGAAATCGCTGTGATGGGTGCCGAGGGCGCGGTGAACGTGGTCTTCCGCAAGGAGATCGCCAACGCCGAAGACCCCGAGGCCAAGCGCGAGGAGATGGTGGCCGAGTACAAGCGCACCTTCTCCACCCCGTACATGGCCGCCTCTCGCGGCCTGGTGGATGACATCATTGACCCGGCTGATACCCGTGCGGTCATCGCCAATGCGCTCGAGATGCTCCGCAATAAGCGCGTCACCCGCCCGTTCAAGAAGCACGGCCTGGGGCCGGCCTAAGCCGCCGCCGAGAACGCAGCGAGGGAGAAATAAGTATGAAACCGAAAAGCAATGACGAGCTCTACCAGCTCATCCAAAAGCTCAACACTCGCGTGAGTCTGCTCGAGGATGAGGTCAAGGAGCTCCGGGCTCGCTCGGATCAGGACATTCCTGAGGATGTGCTCTTTGCCATCAGCGCGGCCGTGTCGGCCTATATGGGCAATAAGGGCAAGGTCAAGGCTGTGCGTTTCCAGCGTCACCGCACCTGGGCACACCAAGGCCGCCAGATCATCCAGACCCGCTCCACTCACCTGTAGATCAAGTTGTTAAAGGTATAAGCATCATGAAACTGAAAGTTACCGTCAACGGCATCGCCTACAGCGTGGACGTTGAGGTTGAAGAAGACAAGCGCACCCTCGGCCCGATCGTGTTCGGCGGCAGCTCCTCGCCGTCCACCGAGCCGGCCACCGCCTCCGTGCAGGGTGTCTCCGCTAATGCCGTCGTGGCGCCGCTGTCCGGCTCGGTCAGCAAGGTGCTCGTCAGCGAGGGCGAGGAAATCACTGCCGGCCAGGTGCTGGTGGTTCTCGAAGCCATGAAGATGGAAACCGAGGTCACCGCGCCCGCCGATGGCACCGTGGCCACCATCAACGTGGAAGCCGGCGACTCCGTCCAAGGTGGCCAGTCGCTCATCGACTTGGCCTAAACCGGCCGCCACGCGCGCACCCACATACACGCACTGCTCCCTGCATCGTCCTCCATCAGGAGGGGTGCAGGGAGCAGTGCTCTATCGGAGTAGTGCCTAGCGGGAGAAGCGGCTGAGTAGCTCATCGTGGAGCAGACCATTGCTGGCTAGGGCGCTGCCGCCATGCGGGCCATCCTCGCCCTCGACCGAGGTGAAGCGGCCGCCGGCTTCGGTGACCAGCACGCTCAGCGCGGCGAGATCCCAGAGCGAGACTTCCGGCTCGAGGGCGATGTCCACCGCCCCCTCCGCGAGCAGGGCATAGGAGAAGAAATCTCCATAGCCGCGCAAGCGCCACGTGTCCTCGCTCAAGCGCACAAACTCCTCCAGCTGGCCGCGCTCCTGCCAGCCAGCCAACGAGGAAAAGGACACGGACGCATCCGCGAGAGACGCTACTTGGGAAACCTGGATGCGGCGTGGCGAGGCGCCGTGGGGTTGCGCCCATGCGCCCTGTCCGGCGCTGGCCCACCAGCGGCGGGTGAGCGCTGGGGCGGAGACCACACCCACCACGGGCTCGCCGTCGACAAGCAAAGAAATAAGGGTGCACCACACGGGTACGCCGCGGACGAAATTCTTGGTGCCATCGATGGGGTCGATCACCCACTGCCGACCAGCCATGGTGGTATCGCCGCCGAACTCTTCGCCCAGGATGCTGTCTTGGGGGCGATCGATGGCCAGCCGCTCGCGCAGCGCCTCCTCGCAGGCGGTGTCTGCATCGGAGACGGGGGTGAGATCCGGCTTGGACTTCACCTGCAGGTCGGTGGCGTGAAAGCGGTCGATGGTGATGCTATCGGCGATGTCCGCGAGCTCGAGAGCGAGGGCGAGATCCTCGGCATAGGTTGGCACAACAGGCTCCTTGAGAGATATCAGTAAACGGTTTTTAAGACTCTAGGGCGGCGCGGATCTGCTCCACGGCCTGGGCATTACCGGCGATAGACCACGTCACGCCGCCGGCCTCTACCTGGGCCGTGGCGCCGCCGCTTCCCTCCACGAGGGCGCGGCCGGGCAGCCAATCCCAGCAGGGCACCGAATGCTGCATCCATGCCCCCATCGTGCCATCGGCCACGCTGGCTAGGTCCACGCTGCCCGCGCCCCACATACGAATGGTGGAGGGCAGCTGCGCCACTGCCTGCCATGCGCCGGCCACCTCGGCATTGCCCACATAGGTGGGGTGGAGGTAGGTGGCTAGGGGGATGGTGGAGATATCGGCGTCGCTGAGCGGGGGAAGGGATTTGCCATCGCGGGTGGTGGGGATCTCGGGGCCGCCAAACCAGGTGTAGCCCATATCGGGGCGGTGGACGGCGCCGAAGTGCACCTGCTCGGGTTCGTCGGGGGTGCCGCTGACCAACGCCAGGGCGGAGCACCAATAGTCGGAGCCGCGGGAGAAGTTGAAGGTGCCGTCAATGGGGTCGATTACCCAATAGCGGCCGGAGTCGGATTCCCGCGAGCTGCCCTCCTCGCCGCGCACCCCGTCCTCGGGGCGCAGCGCCTTGAGCGCATCAGAGACAAAGCTCTCGGCAGCGCGATCGGCCTCAGTGACTACATCTGAGACGCTGGTTTTGCGCTCGGTGGTGATGCCCACCTCCCGCATCCGCCACGCTAGCCGGCTGGCGTTATAGACCAGTGCCTGCGCCAACTGCTCATCGGAGCGGTCTTGCTGGGCGACAACAAAAGTAGAAGTGACGGAGGAGATCATCTCAGCTAAAGAACTCATGTCCACCATTGTGCCTTGTCTGCCGCGCGCAGGTGTGCTCACGGAGCGCAGGTGGGGGAGTGGCACGCTCTGCCCGCGTTCGGCGCGCTTGAGAGATATGCATAGAATGAACAACTATGCGCCCCGAGATTCAGCACCAGCATGCCAGCCTAGATTCCACCCTGAGCACCCTGGAGAAGGTACTTGACCCGGTGGGGCTGAGTGATGCGGTGCGGGAGCTGGAGATGAAGGCCGCCGATCCCTCGCTGTGGGATGATCCCGAGCATGCCCAGAGCGTCACCACGGAGCTATCCAATAAGCAATCCCAGCTCAAGCGCCTGACCCAGTTACGCCAGCGGGTAGACGATCTGCCGATTATGTACCAGCTGGCCGAGGAAGAGGGCGAGCCGGAGGATCTGGCCGATGAAGAGCTGCAGGCGCTGCAGAAAGAGATCGAGTCGCTGGAAGTAACCACCATGCTCTCCGGCGAGTATGACGCCCGCGAGGCCGTGATCAATATCCGTTCCGGCGCCGGTGGCGTGGATGCCGCGGACTGGGCTGAGATGCTCATGCGCATGTATACCCGCTGGGCGGAGAAGAAGGGCCACAAGGTAGATGTCTATGACATCTCCTATGCGGAGGAGGCCGGCATTAAATCCGCTACCTTCGTGGTGCATGGCGAGTACATGTACGGCACCTTGTCGGTGGAGCAGGGGGCGCACCGTTTGGTGCGGCTCTCTCCCTTCGATAATCAAAGCCGCCGCCAAACCTCCTTCGCCGAGGTGGAGGTGCTGCCGGTGGTGGAAAAGACCGATCATATCGACATCCCCGACTCCGAGATCCGGGTGGATGTCTTCCGTTCCTCCGGACCCGGCGGGCAGAGCGTGAATACCACCGACTCCGCCGTGCGCCTGACCCACCTGCCCACCGGGCTGGTGGTGAGCTGCCAAAACGAAAAATCGCAGCACCAAAACAAGGCCTCGGCCATGCGGGTGCTGCAGGCCAAGCTGCTGGAGCGCAAGCGCCAAGAAGAACGCAATGAGATGGACGCCCTCGGCGCCGGCGGCAATGCCTCCTGGGGCAACCAGATGCGCTCCTATGTGCTGCACCCCTACCAAATGGTCAAGGATCTGCGGATGAACTACGAGGTCAATGATCCCACCAAGGTTCTCGAAGGCGACATCGATGACTTCCTCGAGGCCGGCATTCGCTGGCGCATCGCCCAGAACTCCGAGGAGGACTAGCTCGGCCTTTCTACGTGGGATCGGCGCAGGTGAGCGTCGATAAGCGCACGGCAGGAATGTGGGGGCAGACTTTAACACCAGCCAACAGCAGAGTTTTCAATGTGACTGCTGGGAACTAGAGTGGTTCATGTGATCACGTTTGATGGTGTAACCAAGACATATAAGACGTCCACGCGTCCTGCGCTGGACAATATCAACCTCGAGATTGAGAAGGGCGAGTTTGTCTTCCTGATCGGCCAATCGGGTTCGGGCAAGTCCACCTTCCTGCAGTTGCTCGTGCGCGAGGAAGACGTGACGAGCGGCGATATCTACTTCGATGACTACCATGTCAACGCCCTGCGTGGGAAAAAGATTAATGAGCTCCGGCGCAAGATCGGCTTCGTCTTCCAGGACTTCAAGCTGTTGCCGAAGAAGAATGTCTACGACAACGTGGCCTTCGCTCTGGAAGTAATCGGCAAGGATAAAAAGGCCATCGACAAGCTGGTGCCCGAGACTCTCGAGATGGTCGGCCTCGAAGCCAAGGGCAATCGCATGCCCCATGAGCTATCCGGCGGCGAACAGCAGCGCGTGGCCATCGCCCGCGCCTTCGTGAACCGGCCGCTGTTGCTCTTGGCCGATGAGCCCACCGGCAACCTTGACCCGCACACCTCCACGGACATTATGGTGCTGCTCAACCGCATCAATAAGACGGGCACCACCGTGGTGATGTCTACGCACAACGCTGGTGCGGTGGACGCCATGCGCCGTCGCGTCATCGAGTTGAACCTGGGCAAGCTCGTCCGTGATGACGTCCGCGGCGTCTACGGCGAGGGCAATTAAGTAGCAGCGGGACAATAAGGAGACAACATTATGAGGCTTGGAATCGTGCTGCGTGAAGCCCTGCAGGGGCTCGGACGCAACATCACCATGACCATCGCGCTGGTGATTACCACCGCCATCTCGCTGGCACTGCTGGCCACCGGCATTCTGGTGACCAACATGACCGAACGCACCAAGGACATCTACCTGGATCGGGTAGAGACCATCGTGCAATTCGACGAGGAGATCTCGGCCAACGATCCCACCTGCGAGAGCGATGCCTGTCGGGAGATCCGCGAGCAGCTCGACGGTGTCGAGGGCGTTGAGGCCGTGACCTTCCGCTCCCGCGCCGATAGCTATGAGCGCTTCGTGGAGCTCTTTAAGGACACCGACCCTCAGCTGGTGGAATCGACCACCGAGGATGCCCTGCCCGCTGCATTGCACGTGCAACTGACGAACCCGCTCGATGATTCCCCGCTGGAGCCCATCCGCGATAAAGAGCAGGTGATCGCGATCATAGACCAAAACGATGATGTCCGCGCGGCCACCGATAACCTTGATTCGATCCGTAACGCCACCTTCCTGATCGCCGCGGTGCAGGCCGTGGCCGCGATGTTTCTCATCGCCAACATGGTGCAGCTCGCCGCCTATCACCGGCGGGAAGAAACCAAGATCATGCGCATCGTCGGCGCCTCGCGGTGGTATACCCAAGCGCCCTTCATTCTGGAGGCCGTATTCGCCGCCCTCATTGGTTCGGCGCTCGCCGTCGTTGGTCTCTTTGCCGGCAAGAAGCTGGTGGTGGACCAGGCCCTGTCCGATCTCTACTCCTCCCACATCATCGCGCCCGTGCTCGACCAGCACGTGTGGGTTCTCGCCCCAGTGATTGCACTCATTGGTGTGGGTTTTGCGGCCATTACCGCAGACGTGACCCTGCGCATATACGTGCGGAAATAGTTTCCGCCGCAGCGCTTAGCGACGCCCACCTGCCGCGCAGCTTTCCTTAAAGGGGAAGAAGCGTGCCGGCCGGTGGGCGTTGTGCTGTCTGCTGGGTACGGAAGCGTAGGCGCAGAACGGAGACATTTCTACCCAATATGGGGGTAGTGAATGCGAGAACATTCTCGGTTTAGGCAGTTGAGGCACTCCTAAGTGAGCTAAAGCTAAAATAACCCTAGGAATTGGAGGTAAGGGTACGTTAACCTTTCTCTGTGTCGAAGCGTGTCTGCCACAAGCGCGGCTGCCGCACAGTTGGCGCTCTGAGCTTCGACGTTTCGCTGTCACGTCGGGTGAGATGCACTCGCACTGACTGGGCGCCGTGCCGGCCGTGGTTGTCTGCTACGTGCTAATGGGCGCTCTCGATGAAAGGACGTGTAACCCAATATGAAGAAGCACCTTCGATTTACTGCTCTCAGTGCCATTGCTGCGCTCAGCTTCGCTGGCTGTGCCACTGGTGAGGATAGTGGTTCCTCTTCTTCCGCTGCGGCGGATGGCTCCGCCTCTGGCGAAGAGATAAAGACTGTCAGTGTCACCGACCAATTCGGTGAACACGAAGTGCCGGTGGATCCGCAGCGCGTTGTGGCCACTGATAACCGCATCCTCGAGACCCTTCAGGACTGGGATATTCCGCTGGTGGCGGCCCCGCAGGACATCATTCCCACCACCATCAGCTACCGCACTGACGATTCCGTGGTGAACATCGGCAATCACCGGGAACCGGACCTCGAGGTTATCGTGGCCGCAGAACCCGACCTAGTGTTGAATGGTCAGCGCTTCCAGCGCATGTACGAGGACATCAAGTCGCTCGTGCCCGATGCAACGGTACTCGACTATGAGATTGAAGAAGGCGAAAATCTCGGCGAGGAACTAAAGCACCAGATCACCGACGTGGGCAAGATTTTCCAGCGCGAAGACGACGCTAAGAAGCTCAACGATAAGTTCGATGAGTCGGTTGCCGCCGCCAAGGAGGCCTACGACCCTGATCTCAGCGTGATGGCTGTGATCGTATCCGGTGGTGAGATCGGCTACGTGGCCCCCACGGTGGGCCGTACCTTGGGCCCAGTGTTCGATCTTCTGGACCTCACCCCTGCCCTCGATGTGGACAACGTGTCCGATGACCATAAGGGCGATGACATCTCCGTGGAGGCTATCGCCGCGGCGAACCCCGATGTCCTGCTGGTGATGGACCGCGACGCCGCTGTGAAGGCCGACGATCCCGACTACACCCCAGCCTTGGAGGTGCTCCGCAACTCTGAGGCGCTCAAGGACGTGCCTGCGATCCAGAACGACGCCATCATGGTGATGGATAACGACACCTACACCAATGAGGGCATCCAAACCTACACTGAGTACTTCAACGCTATTGCGGAGAAGCTCAAGGCTCTGAAGAAGTAGCGCTTGGTCCACACCCGCGTGGGCAGGTCGCGCACCACCACGCGGGTGTGGCACGTGTTGTCCCATCTGTGCGCGCAGCCTTCAGGCTGTGCCGCGTATCCCTAAGGAGCTACCACAGTGATGAGCACCCCCGCCGTTACCTCTGCCGATGGCCGTGATTCGCGGCCCGCTCGCCGCACCACCCGCAATTCGGTATGGGACTGGAAGCTCGCTGTGGGCATCGTGGCGGTAGCGGGACTGCTGGTGGCTTCGCTTCTCGTCGGTGTGCATGACACCTCAGAGATGCTGAACATCACCCGCATTCCCCGCACCATTGCTCTCGTACTGGCGGGCGCCGCCATGGCGCTGTCGGGATTAGTGATGCAGCTGCTCACCCAGAACCGCTTCGTGGAACCCACCACTACCGGAACCACGGAATGGGCGGCTCTGGGCTTGCTTTTTGCCATGATTATCTTCCCGAACCCGTCGCTGACCGTGCGCATGGTCTCCGCGGTGGTGTTCGCTTTCGTCGGCACCGTAGTGTTCTTCCTCTTCTTGCGCCGAGTAAGCCTGCGTAGCTCCCTGATCGTGCCCATCGTGGGCATCATGCTGGGAGCGGTCATCAGCTCCATCTCCACCTTCGTCGCCCTCCAGGTCAATATGCTGCAGCAGCTCGGTATCTGGTTCGCTGGCAGTTTCACCTCCGTCCTGCGGGGACAATACGAGGTGTTGTGGCTGGTTGCCTTTGTTGTGGTGGCGGTATGGATCGTGGCGGATCGCCTCACCGCCGCCGGTCTAGGCCAGGATCTCGCCACCACGATCGGCGTGAATTACAATCACGTCCTCTTGATCGGCACCCTCATGATTGCCTTCGCCACAGGAGTGGTGACCGTCGTCGTGGGCAACCTACCCTTCGTGGGGCTGATCGTGCCGAACGTGGTGTCCATGATCCGCGGCGATGACCTCCGCTCCAACCTTCCCTGGGTGTGTCTGCTCGGCATCGGCATTGTCACCGTCTGCGATCTCCTTGGCCGGCTGATCATCATGCCCTTCGAAATTCCCGTGTCCGTGATACTCGGCATCGTCGGGGCCGTCGTCTTTATCGGCCTGCTTCTCTCTCATCGAAAGGGCAGAATCTAGATGGCTTCTTTTTCGCTTATCGACGCCAACTCGCAGCCTTCTCCATCCGCTGGCACTGCCGAAACCGCCGCGCCGCGGCATCGCACACTCGCCTTCGGCTCCAAGAGGACGGCTCGCCGCTATTGGTGGCTCATGGCGGCACTCAGCGTGACCGCCATTGCTCTCACAGTGCTGCTGGTGTGGTGGGATAACCCGATGGAGGTGGGCAGCCGCGGCTTTTGGCTCATCGCGGAGCGACGTTCCTTCTCAGTGGCGGTGATGGCAATTGTCGCGATCTGCCACGGACTCGCCACCGTCGCCTTTCAAACGGTGGCGAACAACCGCATCGTCACTCCCTCCATCATGGGCTTCGAGGCCCTCTACATCACCATCCAGACCAGCTTGGTGTACTTCTTCGGGGTATCTGGATTTCTTGCTTTTTCTGGACCAGTGCAATTCGGTGTGCAGGTCGTGGTGATGATCCTGCTCGCCCTCATGCTCTATGGGTGGCTCTTGGACGGGCATGGAAGCGATATGCAGCTGATGTTGCTCATCGGCATCATCATCGGCGGTGGTCTCACATCGGTGTCCACCTTCATGCGCCGCATGCTAAGCCCCAGCGAGTTCGATGTGCTCGCCGCGAAGATGTTTGGCTCGGTCAATAATGCCGATGCCTCGTATCTGCCCATCGCGATACCAGTGATGCTCGTGGCCGCCGTCATTCTGCTCGGTAAGTCCCGCACACTCAATGTCCTCGCCTTGGGCAGGGAGGCCACCACGAATCTCGGGGTGAACTACCGGCGTCACACCATCATCGTGCTCACCTGCGTGGCCTGCCTCATGGCTGTGTCCACCTCACTCATCGGGCCTATTACCTTCCTTGGCTTTCTCGTCGCCACCTTGGCCTACCAGGCCGCAGATACCTATGACCACCGTCGGATTCTGCCGATGGCGGCTCTGCTGGGCTTCGTTGTGCTGGCTGGTGCTTACTTCGTGATGAAACACATCTTCTACGCCCAAGGAGTGGTGTCCATCATCATCGAACTCGTCGGCGGACTGGCATTCCTCATCGTGATTCTTCGGAAAGGCACTCTATGATTCGTCTGACCAATGTTTCCAAAAACTATGGCTCGGACACGGAGATCGGTCCCGTGGACCTCGAGATCCCAGCCGGTGGCATCACCGCACTCGTCGGCCCCAATGGTGCCGGTAAATCCACACTGCTGACGATGATCGGTCGCCTCCTAGGAATGGATAGCGGAACGGTCACCGTGGCTGGTTACGATGTGGCCAGCACCCGTTCGGAGGATCTCGCACACGTGCTATCGATCCTGCGGCAAGACAATCACTTCATTACCCGGCTCACCGTGCGCCAGCTGGTCAGCTTTGGGCGTTTCCCCTATAGCAAGGGGCGGCTCACCGCAGAGGACGAAACGATCATCGAGCGTTATCTCGATTTCTTCAAGCTCACCGACCTCGAGGACCGCTACCTCGACGAGCTCTCGGGAGGGCAGCGACAGCGCGCCTATGTGGCTATGGTGCTCGCCCAAGACACCGAATACGTGCTGCTCGACGAGCCGCTGAATAACCTCGACGTAGCCCACTCCGTGTCCATGATGAAGCACCTGCGTACTGCCGCCCGCGAGTTGGGGCGCACGATCATCGTGGTGCTGCACGACATCAACTTCGCCTCCGCCTATGCCGACCAGATCTGCGCCGTACAAAACGGCGACGTGCTCTACTTCGGCCCGCCCGAGGAGATCATGACCGGAGAGATTCTCACAGAGATCTTCCACACCGAGGTCACCTGCATGGAAGGGCCCGAGTATCGCGTTGCCGTTTATCACTAATTGGCGGCGAACCCGAGAGGGGGAGGGCGTAGGGCTCGGGACGAGTGCACGCTAGACTGGGGAGCTGTTATGAGCAAAAAGAAGAAGAAGCAGCAGCGCGCCGGAAAAGACGCCGTGGTGGCAACCAACAGGCGAGCGCGGCATGACTTCACCATCCTAGACACCTACGAGTGTGGCGTCGCTCTCGTCGGTACCGAGGTGAAGTCCATCAGGGAAGGGAAAGTCTCCCTCGCTGACTCCTTCGCCACCATCGATAAGGGAGAGGTGTGGCTGCAGCACCTCAACATTCCCGAATACTCGATGGGTACGTGGACCAACCACTCTCCACGGCGCAACCGCAAGCTGCTCTTGCATCGCCGTGAGATCGACTCCCTCGAGGGCAAGGTACGCGATGGGAAGCGCACCTTGATTCCGCTGAAGCTCTATTTCAAAGATGGCCGGCTCAAGCTGGAGCTCGGATTGGCCGAAGGTAAACAGGCCTATGACAAGCGCCAAGACATTAAAAAGCGCACCGAAGAACGCGAGATCACTCGCGAGCTGGGGCGGCGGATCAAGGGCATCAACGCTTAATTAGTGCCAAATTAGTGCCTCATCAGCGCAGCCCCTTGGTGGGGCATTGTCAGCGTTCATTGTGAGGTGTAAGATGGAGCTTCCTGTGAACGGATGAGCACAACACCCGACCGTGTCACAGAACGAACGAGGGGCTGATTTTTGGTTTCGACTTCGTACACTGATCCAGGGGAAGCGTGCCGGTGCAGGCTACTGACCACCGATTTAAGCGTCGTAGTAACTAAAATAAACGCAGAGAAGACCTCTCAGCGTGACTACGCCCTCGCTGCCTAATCAGCGACGCGTGTCTGTCGGCCTAGGGTAGTTCCCGCCCTAGTTCCCGGCATCGACTTAAGGGAACTTGCCCACTGGCTGTGTTGACGGGGCCAGCGGGGACTCTTACCGACAACTGGGCTCATCATCCGGATGTGTTCGTCCAAGCCGGAGAGCCGAGTAGAGATCAGCGCACGAACTGCGCACGGAGAAGCCCTGGTGAGATGACGAAGGACCCGGGTTCGATTCCCGGCAGCTCCACTAACAGCATTTCCCCTAGTAGTTTTCTACTAGGGGTTTTGTTGTGTTTACGCTGGTTGAGGGCGTGTTACCATTATGACAGATGTGGACTCTAAGGGACAGAAAAAGCCCCTTATTAGTGACAGATTAGTGACAGATTAGTGACACGCAGGGACGAATTTTCCGCCCCGCTAGCCTCAACGGGAGATGTGGCATGCCGCCCAGGAAACGGACTCGCCGTGCTTTCGGAAAGATCACGTCTAGAAGGGGACGTTTCGTTGCTGAATACACGGGGCCGGACTCGAAGGTTCACCGCCCAGGGCGCTCGTTCAGCACAAAGATGGACGCCGAAGGGTGGCTGTATGCGGAGCGGCGCCTGATAGAGCTAGAAACATGGACACCACCGAAGCAGCGGCGCGCTAAAGAGGCCGTGGAATCTGTGACGGTAGGGCAGTGGCTAGATCGTTTCCATGAATCGCTAGAACAACGCCCTAAGCCCGTGCGGCGTTCAACTATGCAGACCTATCGCCGCTGTGTGGCTAACCGGATTACAGCCCCAGAAGTACGGGACGCTGATTTGCTTGCGCTGCGTGATATTCGCCTATCCGAGTTGTCTAAGCGGGACGTGTATCGCTGGTGGGATGCGGTGCAGCGTTGTTTCCCCGATACGGCCCCCTTTAACCAGAAAGCGTATGGCCGCCTGCGTGCGGCGTGTCTAGAGGCTGTACGGCGTGAGTTGATCGTTAAGAACCCCGTAGAGGTGCCAGAAGCCTCACAACGGGTAAAGGCTAAGGAAAAGTACCTGCCCGAGGATTGGGAGATACAGGCCCTGATAGATGCTGTGTCCGAACCCTATCAAGCATTAACAGCGCTCATGCTCCATCACGGCCTGCGTATCGGGGAAGCTATCGCCCTAGAACGTGAAGATGTGGTGGTCGAGGCGACGGCTGTTCCTTACATGCCGAAGGTGTTGGTAACGGTTAAGCAGAACGCTCAACGCCTTGAGGTGGATGGTAAGACACGCATGGTTGTTCAACCCCCTAAGACTAAAGCGGGCTATAGGCAGGTGCCGATACTGCCCAGTGATGTGCCGTTGTTTTTACGCCACCTCGCCCGCTATGCCCCTACCGCACCCACCACACTCTATGAAGGCGACGGCACACGGCAAGCACGGTTGTTCACCGCTACTAGCGCGGGGGCGATGATGTTGGATACTAGCTATCGCAGTGTGCTGGGGCGCGCGAAGAAACGTGCCGGTGTGAATGCTGGTATCAACCCGCACACGGGAAGAAACTGGCTTATCACCCGGCTAGCAGAGCAGGGCGCGCACGTGAAAGAGATAGGGGCACTGCTTGGGCAGGATGACATGAACACCATCATGGGCGTGTACATGAAGGTACGGGCCGGTAGAACACACACCATGATGGAGAGGGTAGGCAAGAGTATCCAGTCGTCCCCCTCAAAGGTGCAGCAGAAGTAGATAGCCACCCCGGCGCGCCGGGGTGTTGGTGGTTAGAGATAGAGGTGAATGAAATGGTGCAGGACAACGCGCGGGAGCCGTTCGGAGATGAAATTGCTATGGCTACGCGTTGGATTTGGCGGACATACGGGCATTATGGGATGCTCCCAGATGGCCATTTACAGCGGGTCACCGCTTTAGCGCAGATTGGTTACGAGTTGGTTAAGCAGGATGCAGCACTGCTCGACAGTTTGCTAACTAAGGGCGAGGGGACGGTGCCTGAATGGGTAGAGGAACTATCGAGTCCCTCGTTTTACGCGGGCACATGGAAGTGGGTGCGAGTCTATAGAGGTAGCGAGACGCACAAGGCGATAGGAACCTTTTATCTCCAGTACTATCTAGGGGATCCAGATAGCGTGCGTATGCTAGGCAAGGTTCAGATGCGCAAGGGGCTACCACCTAATCCTTGTGATGTTGTGGAACAGGTCTTTAGGTCTTGGGACGAGGGGTGCAACCTTGAATTTGCGCCGATGAGTTTGACCAAGGATGAGGATAAGTTCACCCCGCATAGAATTAAGGGGCTACGCCCCGCGATGAGCGCAGGGTTAGGAGATAAGAAGCCTTATCAGGCCGCCGGAACTTTGCGTGATGTTGTGTGGAAGATGGATGGCTATAGAGTCCGCACCCCCAAGCTTGTCCCTGTGCTGCATGGGTTTAGGAGCGCCGGTTATCAACGTGTGCCGGTGAACGCGATTAGGAAAGCAGTAGAGCGGCTGTAACGGCCCGTTGTGTCCACTGTGGTACACTTTCGGCTATCTACGGAGCTTAGACCGTAGGGCAGGCCCCAACAGTGGGCATGTCGTGCTTATCCATTAGGCAGTAGCGTGCCTAGTGTTTTAAGCATGCCCGCCGCATGCGGAAAAGGATTATTTCCATGCCTGCCCGTAGTTTCACCAACTCTGGTAAACAGTGGATCACTCTCGCGGACGCCGCCACCTATGTGGACTGTTCCACTAAAACTATTCGCCGCTTGATCGCAGCTGGCGACCTCGAAGCTGTACGCCTCACCGCCCGTACCCTGCGAGTGTCCGTACGTTCACTACAAGACTTGCTTGAAGCCCGCAGCACCACCCGCTGGAATGAGGTGGGCTAAGCATGAGCAAGGCAAAAGCCCCAGCAACACAAGCTAGGGCAATCACCAACAAGTGGGTTGATACCAACAACTGTAACATGCGGGGTGTATGCCCACATGCGCGTTACCTCAACGCCGTCTCGCACCAGCACGCAATGGCGATACTCTACGCACGCTGGGGTATCGCAGTAGGCGCACTCAACGGCAAAAAGCCCTTCACCCTGCCCGGTATCCAAGAGCACGGCGTTAAAGACTTCACCACTGATGAAGCCCTCATTCGGCGCATGTGGCAAGCATGCCCGCACGCTAACATTGGTGCCCGCCCGTGCCGTGGCCTAGTTGTGCTTGATGTAGACCCCCGCAACGACGGGCACACAACATGGCACACCACCAACGCCTGCATGCCACCCGAATGGCTACCAAACACCCTCGTAACCGGTACCGGCTCCGGTGGATGGCATGAGTGGTACCGCCTGCCCTATCAACTACCCGTCAAGGGCCACGCAGGGCAAGGCATAGACGTCAAAACACACAAGGGCTATCTAGTCATGCCCGGCAGTATCCACCCAGATACCGGCAAAGAATACGTGTGCAGGCGCTGGACGTGGCCACCCGCCCAACTACCAAAACACTGGATACCACACGTCTGCACAATCCCCACCCCAGCGCGCCACACCCCGCAGCGTGCCCGTGCTCTCCGCAGCAGCGCCCATCACGGCCTAGTGGAAGCAGTAGCGCACGCCGTTGAAGGGCAACGAAACAGCACCCTGCATTGGGCCGCGTGCCGCGCTACCGAGGACGGGTTAAACATCGAACAAGAACTGTTCACCGCCGCGCAGGCCGCTGGGTTGGCAGACACAGAGATTCAAGCCACCCTCGCTAGCGCCCGCACAACAGTCATGCAGGGGGTGTAGCTAGCAATGCCAGAACAGGACTTCACCCCACCACAACCAACCGAGGACGTACTACAACAACTAGGGGCCGCCCCCGCGCATACAGGCGCGCCGGGTAGTGCTCGCATGGATGAGTTTTTCGGGGCGCGTGAGTCGTTGCAGCGGCTACTAGAGATCGCTGCTGCTCGGTGTGTGTCGCCGTGGGCGCTGCTGGGTGTGGTGCTCGCCCGTGTAGTGGCCGCTACTGAACCACATCTAGTGCTGCCACCCATGATTGGTGGTGATGGGTCACTGAACATGTTTGTAGCGTTGGTTGGTCACTCTGGGCAGGGCAAGGGCGCAGCGTACGATGCGAGTGAGGAAGAGGTACGGTTCGTTAAACGTGGCAGCAAGCTCGAGGTGGACACCGATACTGTCTCCCCCGGTAGTGGCGAGGGGCTAGTGAAACTGTTTCCCCCAGCTAGGCGTGAACAAGACGAAGGGCAGCCACAAGTGCGTAGCCGTGCTCTCGTGAATGAATCCGAGATAACAAGCACACAGGCTCTTAGTAACCGCACTGGGGGCACGCTTGTGCCCACGCTGCTCAAGATGTGGTGCGGTGAACAAGTAGGGTTCACTAACGCCGATATAGACCGCAGTACCAGTCTTGAGGCGCATACCTACCGGCTATGCATGATAAGCCAAGTACAGCCCGGTAACGCCCCTGCTCTGCTAGCGCATGAGGAAAGCGGGCTACCGCAGCGGTTCGTGTGGCTACCCGCGCGACTTCCATCCAACCTGCCGGAAGCAGAAACCACACCACCGCCGCTAGAGGTAGAGATCACTAACTACCAGTCCCGCACCGAAGTAGAGTTCCCACCCAGTGTGAAAACGCAGATACGCAGCGACTACCGCAATCGCGCTCAAGCAGAATTCGGCGCCGCGATAGACCCCTTGAAGGGCCACTACAACCTGCTGCGGCTGAAAGTAGCGGCAGCACTCGCCCTGCTGGACGGTAGACGCAATGTCACCGAGGAGGATTGGGAACTATCGCAGTGCGTGATGGATGTGCACACCGACACCATAGAAATGGTTCGTAGCTTTCTACGAAAGAAACAGCGCGACGCAGTAGCCGCTAAAGCAGAACGGGAAGAACAAGCGAAGGAGGAACGTCGCGCCCGCAGAGAAGAGCGGGCCAAGAACCACATCTTGAAGCGCGTTGGCGCGATCACTGAACCGACAACAGTTAGTGAGGTGAAGCGCCGTGCTAAAGGCGACATCCGAGGCGAAGTAGCCACACTGCTTGATGAGTTCGCAGACATAGGCCTTGTGACCATCACGGAGGAAGGAACCACTCGTTTCGTGCACCGACTCACTGCAGACCAAGAGGCAGGGATAAAGGCGCTGCTGTAACCGCCTGTAGTGTGCACACTCCTAACGGGTGCCGTCCACACGTCCACATGTCCACACCAGTTCACGCCACGTTTTCGGCAGTCCACACGCCGTCCACACGCCGTCCACACTCACCCCGCAATGTGGACGATGTGGACGGTATGTGAACCAACAAAAACACCCATCTACCTGCTGTGGACGTGTGGACGTGTGGACGTACCCCTAAACCCCGTCCACATAGGCCGCGTTCCACTCACCCCACCCCGGCGCGCCACGAACACCCAGGGGGGGATACTCCCACCCCAACCTAGATCGCGCCCTCGGAAGGCATAGACGCTAGGGGTGTGTACGGGTCTGGAGATTCTGGTGCCCTCGTAGTCGATATAGCGGCGCCCTGTGGAACCCCGCCCCTAATAATCTTGGGAGGTATGGGCCGCGCCACCCCCACTCGCATGCGCAGTCGCGTTTTCTCTCCCTCCCGTGGGGGAGTGCTCGCCGTATGCAGGATGTGAGCGACTATCCTGGCGCTGCTCTGTATGAACGCGGGGTTTTCCACCAAGGGTGGGCACTCAGTGCACCCCCTTAGCACCCCATCGTGATTCGGTCGCTCAATATTCCATCACGCGCCGTCTAGGCAACTGGAGTCATGATGGCCTCAACACAATAGCCCCACCTGCAGGGGGTTGGGGTATTCGCCATTTTTGGCAGAAAGTCCTAGCCACCCGTCCTCATGGCGTGCAGTGGCGTGATCGAACAAGGCTACGTTCACAAAACTGCGCAATTTGCCCAGTCGGAACACGGGTAGCTCCCTCGTAGGCAAGGGCAGGTGTCGGAAGGTGGACTGGAACATTATTCCAGTCGAGTAGCTCCCTCGCAGACAAGGGGGTAACTGCGGAATTTCCGCACTTTTTTCCATGTCGCTGGTAGCTCCCTTGCAGGCAAGGGGGCAACCGTCACATGTTCGTGATAGTTGCCTTGGCTGTAGCCCCCTCGTAGGCAAGGGGGCGCGAATCACTACCCCCGGCGTGCCCTAGCGCATAGGGGCGTAGCTCAAGCCCTAAACAGCCGTGGGCATGATGCCCACGACTGCCCGGCGCGCGCCGTGGCCTGCGTGGCCAAGATGACCATGTGGGTATTCGAGTGAAGCCACGTGGGCTAATGCTGCTTATCCACTAAGGCGCGCATGGCATTGACCGTAGAGACTATTCGGTAGCGTTGCCCATACATCTCTGCTTCACACAGGGCCATGCTCAAACAATCATCACAAGCAGTAATACGGTTCCCGTGATAGCGCCCTAGATAGTCACAACGGGCGATATTGCCAACAGTTGGGGCCCACCGCTGCTTGGTGACTACTTCCAGCACTTCCGCCGCGTCGAACTCGCATGAGCGGTTACGCTGCCCGCAGTATGTGGGCATGAGTTCATGCGCGCCGGGATACCAGATCACTAGATGGGCCGTGTAGGTGAGTGTGTCGAGGGATAGGGTTTTCACCTCCACTAGGTGATGGTTGCCGCTGTAGTTGTCTGGAAGGTCAAGGGGGTTCACAGGGCCACCTCGCCTAGTGCTTGTACAGCCTCGCATACGGGGCACCCGAGTTCTGTTTTCTTTAGTGCCTTAGCGGATGGAACGAGCCGTAGCCCGCATAGTGTTTGTATGGTGCCGTCTACGTCCGTGTGATGGGGCAGGTGCCACCGCCGAGGTGGCCGGTACAGTGGCGTGCTTGTGGGGGCTGGTGTGTGTTGGCGTTGGGCCATGATGAGCACTTTCTATGTCGTGGGTAGCGCCCTGCATTAGTGACAGAATAGTGACACGCAACCCGATGGTGGTCTTATATAGTGCTCTCACCAGCATAAATACGGCGTAGGGGTTCGGTACCCGGCAGCTCCACTAACAGCATTTCCCCTAGTAGTTTTCTACTAGGGGTTTTGTTGTGTTTACGCTGGTTGAGGGCGTGCTAGCTTTATGGCACTAACGTTATCGACCGTGGTGCAGTTCAGGCCCGCGCCTACCCTGTGAAGGCGAGAAGTTGAGGAAGGAGGGTGGTGGTGGATTTCCCGATGTTCGAAAGCCGCGAAGACGTGTACGAGTTCGTTGTCGCGTCGGGGCCCTCTATACCTGATTGGGTCATGGACCAAGTTCAGAAAGAGGAAAAATACAGTGAGTATGGATACGCAATAGCGCACTACATGCTTGCGGCCCAGCACTTCGGGATGGACGATTGGGCACCCTATACCGTGCAGGAGAATATCGAGTTATTCATTGGCGATGACGGTCTCGGCATCCTCACTGAAATCCTCTCGGTTGATCCAGACACCGTGGAGGTGCTCTAGCCCAACCGACCTTCTACGCCACGTTCTTTGTGGGTGGTGATGGTGGATTCCTGGTTGGTTGATGCTGAGCGTGATTCCCAAGGTGGACACTAGCCCCGCATTATGCGTCATTGAGGAATCGCTGATGTGGAGTTGTGTTATTCCCGCTGTGGCTACTCCTAAGTGGAGTCAGGGATAACGATTCGGTCGATCACACCCCCTAGAACACAGATCAGGTATTCGACAGCAGCGCCGCGAGGGATGCTGGTTTCGAGACCTCGGGCGAGACGGAGATGTCTATTAAAAAGCTACGCAAAGAGCTAGAGACGATGCGCCGGATTCGTGGTGTGTGCAGCGGCTGCGTGCCCCCCCTGGTGTGGCGTCATGAGGAATGCGCCTTTCGGGTTTGTGTGTGTTGAGAAAAAGAAGGTGCTGTGGCAACGAAAACCGCAGACTACTACAAGGAATCAATGCCATCCGCTAAGAACTGTGAATAACTCGCCGCGTCACGGCAGAAACTACTGTGTTTCTCTATATTCGTCGATATTCTTTCCACACCAGCTGCCGTGTGTGGAATAGATGAACTGTGACTTAGGCGCGGGCATAAACCCCGAGTCGAATGCCTTTCTTTCGTGAGCTGCCCCGTACTCGGCGGGATATGCGAACGGTGAAAAGGCGGCGCAGTGAGCAGCGAACGTAGCGCCGAGATCGGCCGCTCCCCGCGCACGGGCCCTCAGTGCTAGAGCTGGGCGGGCGCGCTCTAGTCAAACTCGAGTGCGTAATCCTTGGGGGAGGTAATCGGCAGCAGCTTTTGGAAAATGAAGGTGAAGAGCAGTGAGAGCGCAATGGGGGCCACAAGGAAGATGAGGAGCACGGTCGCGAGGGGGCTGCCGGTGTTATAGGCGGCGAGTGGGCCCACCGCACCGGTGATGCCGAAACCGGCGGAGATGGGGGTGCCTGCAATACCGGCGGCGCCTCCGATAGCACCCAATACGGCAGCGTGGGCGAGAATCGGAATCATCATCACTGGCCGTTTGAAGGCGTTGGCCATCTGCATCTTCGGAGAACCAAGTAGGTGCAGAATCGCGGTGCTGAAGTTATTTGCCTTCCATCCGGCGACCATGAGGCCGAAGCCGGCTGCAACAACGCCGAGGTTCGCCGTGCCGGCGGCGACGCCATCCATCATGATCGCCGTGGCCAAGCCCACCGTCGAGACAGGGGAGACGATCAGGGCGGCAAAGATTATGGCGAGCACAATGCCCATGAGGATCGGTTGTAGCCCCGTGGTGCCATTGATGAGGCCGCCGAGCCATTCGGTGAAGATTTTGACCAGGGGATAGGTGACGATCCAGCCAATGCCACCGGCAATCACCGTCACCAGGGTGGACATCAGCAAGATGGTGTAGGACTTCAATCGGTTGCCGATGAGATAGATCAAGCCGATGGCCAGCGCGGCCGTCAGGCCGGTGTTGATCACGAGGCCGGTGCCTTGGAGGTGAAAACCGCCTTCGGGATCCACGGTGGCAACGCCCGAACCGCACATGGCGGCAATGCCCACTGCCGCGGTCTGGATGGGGGTGAGCTTGAATTGCATCGCCACCAGCACACCGATCAGTACCGGCAGGGTGGATGTTGCCATGCTCACCACGGTGATGATCTGCGCGCCAAAGGGAAAGACTGGGAGAAGCGCCGTCAATAATGCGCCCAGTAGGGCTTGGGGAACGAGGGCCACAACGACGGCGATAGAGATGCCATTGAGCACCTTGAGGGTGAATTCCCACGCAGTCATTCGCGGCGGAACCGTGGAGGGGTCTGGGTTACTCACTGGTTCATTGACGGCCAGAGGACCGTCGGGAACCTCATTCGGCTGAGATTGAGTCTGGTTGGCTGCTGCGTGGCGCTCGTTTTTAGTCACATATGATGACTCAACCAAATACGTGGGTTCAGCCCAAATTTCGCCCCGCACGGAGGGGTAGCTGAGCGTCGCCGAGAGTGGCTGCTTCCTCGTTGTATTCCGATGATGTCACGGTTGGTAGGTGCCACCCAGAAGTAATTCTGTGCACATATCAACAAATAGCCAAAGCATTAATGAAAATAAATGAATCCTCCAGTTGTGGAACCAAAATAAGAATTTAGGGAACTTTTCGTGCGGCGTTTCCGACAACTACAAGCGAACCCATGTGAGAAGTCAAGGAGAACGTATGCCCGAAAAGTCACAAACACGTTCTCGGCGTCAAAGTGGATTAGGCGCATTGGTGCGTCGAATCCATTTCTATGCCGGAATGTTTATCGGACCATTTCTATTCGTTGCGGCAGTCAGTGGTGCGCTTTATGCTGTGGCGCCGTCGATGGAATCGGTTGCATATCGAGACATTCTGCGTGCACCGGAATCCAGTACGTCTGTTTCACTCGAGGAGCAAGTGCGGGCCGCCCACGACGAGCACCCTGATCTGCCCATTGCGCAGATTTGGCCTTCCTCGGAGCCCGGAGAAACGACGCGCGTGCTGCTCAGCGACGAGTCAGTGGGGGAGAAGCGCTTGCGTAGCGTCTTTGTAGATCCCGCCACCGCAGAGATCGTGGGAGATGAGCCCACCTATTCCGGTCTCGGCGAGCTGCCAATGCGTTTCTGGATTTCGAGTCTGCACAAGAATCTGCATCTCGGGGACCCAGGTGCGCTCTACTCCGAGATGGCGGCGTCGTGGATGTGGTTCGTTGCGCTCGGCGGGGCGTATCTCTGGTGGAAGCGTACCCGGAGCGTGAGCGGCTCGTTGCGCGGTATCGCGAATACGACCCCCGGTAGCCGTAAGCGCATGATGAACCGGCATGGCGTCGCTGGGGCGTGGCTGCTCGTGGCGATGATCGGGCTGTCTATCACGGGTATCACCTGGTCCAGTGTGGCTGGCCAGAATGTGTCGGCCACGGTGACAGCATTGAACTGGAAGGCCGAGCCGATCGCCACAGAGCTGGCTGGAGACGCCGCGGGAAACGCGGAGCCGCTGGAGGCGGAGACGATCGCGGCACAGTCCGATCGAGTGCTGTCCACTGCTCGCGAGGAGGAGCTCACGGGATCCCTCCGACTCTTCCCTGGCGAGGACACCGCGACTGCATGGCAGGCCAGCGAGCGTTGGGTGCCCTATCGCCTCGGTAGCGACGCAGTCTCTATCGATGGAGCGAATGGCGAGGTTGTCGACAGGCTGCCCTTTGCGGAGCTGCCGATATTTTCCAAGCTGACGTCCTGGGGCATCTACATGCACATGGGCATCATGTTCGGCCTGCCGCTGCAGATCCTGCTGTGTGTGGCCGCGCTCGCCATGGCAGGCCTCGTGGTCACAGGCTATGTGCTGTGGTGGAAGCGACGCCCAACCGTGGGCGCGCCGGCTGGAGTGCCGGGACCGTGGGGACAGCTCAGCGGCATGGACTGGGCGATTATCGCCGTCTTCCTCGCCACAGTGGGCACCTTCTTGCCGCTGTTCGGGGCAAGCCTGCTGGCCATGCTCATCGTGGATCGGCTCCTCGTGCGGCGAGCCCAGCGCGGCAAGCAACGCAGTAACAGTGCTGCTGACAGCGCTGCTCCCCGCGATCGAGAATCGGTGGTCACCGCGGCTGCGTCCTAGGCGAGTACCGCCCCGCCATCGACCGGCAGGATCGCGCCGGTGACAAAGGAGGCCTCCGGAGACAGTAGCCAGGCCGTTGCGGCGGCAATGTCTTCGGGGGCGCCGAAGCGGCCCAGCGGCACCTGGGCCCGCTGCTCCTCCTTGAGCTTTTCAGGCAGGGTGTCGAGCGCGGCGGTGGCGATGGGGCCAGGAGCCACGCCGTTGATACGAATGCCGGAGGGGGCATAGTCCAGCGCCGCGGTCTCAGTGAGACCGACCACGCCGTGCTTGGCCGCAATATAGGGGGAAAGATGCGTGCTGGCCTGCAGCCCGCCGATGGAGATGATGTTCACGATCGCTCCGGCCCCGGTTGTGGCGAAGTGCTGCAGCTGTGCGCGCATCCCAAAGAAGGTGCCGCGCAGGGTGACGTCGATTGCGCGGTTGAAGGCGGCGGTGTCGATCTCACCGAGTGGTGCGGGCGGGGCGCCGAGGCCGGCATTATTCACGGCGGCGTCTAAGCGGCCATAGGTGTCCACGGCGCTGGCCACGAGGGCGTCATTGTCCTCGCGGCTGCCGGCGTCGACATGCACCCACGTGGCGGTGCCGCCGGCGTCGGTGATTTCCTGCACGGTCGCGGCCGCCGCCTCGTCATTAATATCCGAGACCACCACCGCGTAGCCATCGCGGCCCAGCCGAGTGGCGATGGCTCGGCCGATTCCCTCCCCAGCGCCGGTGATCGCTACCACGGGGGCATCGATGGGACTAGTAGGCATAAGATTCCTCCTCGAATACTGGACTGTGCTCTTTCTGCCCCGAGATTAGGTGCAGTGGCGGGGTGGGTGCAGAGTGATGCTTATCGACGCCGCCGTGAAGCAATTCCGCCCGACTGCCGCAGGCGGCTACCATGAGACGGGGTGGATGCGCGTGCACGACCACCACGATGAGTATCCTTCCCCCCTTCTACCCGCATATATAAGGAGCCCGCCGCGTGCTCGAAGCCTTGACCTTTGCTTTCGTCGATTCGATCAACGTGCTCCTGATCGGGGTGGTTGCGGCCATCGGGGTGAGTTTGCCGGCTCGGGATCGGCTGTATCCGCGGGTGGCGGCGCTACTTATCTGTGGCGACTGGCTCGGGGTTTTTTCTTTGGCGCTGGTGACGCTCTTTGTTTTCGATGGCATCGGTGATGCCGTCAAGCACTTCGTGGACTCCCCGTGGTTTGGCGCGCTGCTCATTGCTGCCGGCCTCCTGATTGGGCTCATGGCGTTGCGGGGCGGTTCCAACTCGCAGTTGATCGACCGTATCCTGCGCCCCTTGCAGCAGCCTTCGGCGTTGACGATGCTGACTGGTTTCATCCTCGGGCTGGCGCAGTCCGCCACCTCGGGGCCCTTTTTTGGCGGGCTGGCGGTGCTCTCCGCGGAGGGATTGACGGATATCGACCGCTATCTCGGCTTGGTCTTCTATGCCTCGGTGGCGTTGAGCCTGCCCACCCTATCGGCGATCGCGGTGGGGTTGGTACGTAACCGGCCACGCTCCACCCTAGGATCCGCGGTGCTGTATGCCCGCGAGCACCCAGAGAAGGTGGCCCGCAACGCCAGCTATGTGGTGGCGGCATTATTGGTGGTACTCGGCCTGATCTATACCTTCTAGCCGGCTGACTGCACAAAGAAACAGCACAAATAGCGCCCCGCCGCGGCGGCTTCCTCCTAGTGGAAGCGCATGCGGCGGGGCGCTGAGTATGAGGGGCAGCTAGGCGTTCACCCGGGCCTCGCTGCGAGCCTCGGACCGGCTCATCGCGCGATCGCTGATGATGTAGACCGCAAGGGCAATGGCGGAGAGCAGCACCAGCAGCCACAGCACCGAGGAGTAGGTGGCGTCGGGTCCGTCGCCACCAAAGAAGCGCACGTCCATCTCCACGAGCTTGGCCGAGTAGGCAATGCCCAGCGGGACGGCGATATTGATGGTGAGGTTGTAGAAGCCGATGGCGATACCCGTCTTGGCGGCGGGGATGGTGCGCACCGCCGAATTAACCAGCGGGGCGTACATCACGGCGAAACCTGCCGAGAACAAAATCATGGCCAGAGACAGCACCCACAGGTTGGTGTTGATCAACACGGCGGTCAGCACCAGCGACAGGATGATCATGCCGATGGCGGTGATGATGGCCTGGCGGGAATTGAGCACCTTCGCCACCTGGCCGGAGAGCGCACCCACTACGGCGCCGGCAGCATAGCCTGGGGCCAGTACCAGCGAAGCCTGGGCGAGATCGCCACCGTGGACGTTTTCTACCGCGCCGGGAATCACGATCACCGACAGTCCCAACTGGGTGGAGTAGAGGATGAGCACGATCACCAGGGCCCACACATAGCGTCCATTGTGGAAGAACTCGGGACGCACCACTGTGTTGCTGTGGGTGCTGATATGCCAGATAAATAGGGCGATGCCCGCCACGGTGAGCAGCAGCCAACGGAGTTTGAATTCCTGCATGTACAGCATCACGCTGGTGGCCACCACGGCCACGAGGAAGAGGCCAAAGATGTCCATGCGCCCGCCTGCGGAGGCTTCCTCGGGCACCGTTTTGAGGATCACCGGAATCGCCAGCAGGGCAATCAGGGCGATGAGGAACATCGCGGTCCACGAAATATAGGTGGCCACAAAACCACTGGTGAGAGTGCCGAACAGCAGTGCGAGCTGGAAGGCGGAGGTGGAGAAGCCCAGGTAGGTCTTTTGGTCTTTCTCGGAGAGGTGCTTCGTAACGTAGATAACGTAGAGCGTCTCCGCGGCCGCGAGGCCGCAGGTCTGGATGATGCGGCCGGTGAGCACCATCGGCCAATTGCCTTGGAAGAAGAAGCCCACCAGCGAGCCGATGGCCATGAGCACGATGCCCACGATCATGAGCTTGCGGATGCTGATCACATCGGCCAGTGCGGCGTAGACTACCGCGCCGATGCCGATCACGATGCCGGCCAGGCTGGCCTGCAAGGAGGCGGTATTAGTGGAGATGCCCAGATCCTGCGCGATCGGCAGCGTCATGAACTTAAAGCCGTTATCGATCACCAGGCAGAATACGAAGCTGAGGAGCAGGATCGGTACGGCTGCCTTGGGGTTAAGCGCGGGGGCAGTGCGGGCGGAGCTCGGTGCAGAGCTCGAAGAAGATGAGGTTGACATGGCCTCCACCAAGTAAAAAGGGTGCGGAAAGGGTGTGTGGGGCAGGTCGATGCCCCTCGCCGCCGTGTTAAACGGGACGAGGTGGGCGTCGACAAGCGAAAAGGGGCGAGCCGATTTAGACGGCGGCCAGCGGCAGCGCGAGCTCCATCATCGTGGTGAAGGCGGTCTGGCGCTCCTCGGCGGTGGTCTTTTCTCCGGTGACAATATTGTCGGAGACGGTGAACAGGCCCAGCGCCTCGGCGCCGGAGGCCGCAGCCACGGCAAAGAGACCCGCGGATTCCATCTCCACGCCGAGCACGCCCATGCGCGACCAGCGCTCATTCACCGTCTCATCGGCGTTGTAGAACACATCGGAGGAGAGGATATTGCCCACGTGGGTGGTCACGCCCTTGTTCTTGGCCTCCGCCTGCAGCGCCTCGAGCAGGCGGTAGGAGGACAGCGGGGCGAAGGTGCCGGGCAGGTTGTACTGGTACATGAAGTTCGAATCCGTGCAGGCACCCTGCGCCACCACGACCTCGTAGAGGCCGAGATCCTTCTGCAGCGAGCCGCAGGAGCCGATGCGGATGATCTTCTTCACGTCATAGGTGTTGTACAGCTCCCAGGAGTACAGCGAAATCGAGGGAATGCCCATGCCGGAGCCCATGACGGAGACCTCGTGGCCCTGGTAGGTGCCGGTGAAGCCCAGCATGTTGCGGACCTCGTTGAAGCAGACCACATCCTCCAGATAGGTCTCTGCGATGAACTTCGCGCGCAGCGGATCGCCGGGCATGAGTACGGTCTCCGCGATGGGGGCGCCCTTCGGATTGATATGGGGGGTAGCAATATCTGCCATGGTGAGAACTCCCTCGAGTTTGAACGCTTATCGACGCCCACCTGCTGCGTCCTGCACGGCGGCGCCGGGATGACACCCCCAAGGCTAAACCCGCTTAAGAACAAAAGTCAATGGCAGAATTTACATTTGTTCACCATCTGTGGGGTTTATCACCAACGCCCCCGCCATCACGAGGATGGCGAGGGCGGCGTTGAGTGAGTGAGGCGAGATTAGCGCACCGGCACACCGGGGCCCAGTGGGATACCCAAGGCGTACCAGAGAATAAAGAAGAGGAACCAGCCCACAAGCATGACCAGCGAATAGGGGATAGCCAAGCTCATGAGCGTGCCCACACCAGCAGGCTTGTAGTACTTCTGCAGGAAGGACAAGGCCAACGCGAAATAGGGCGACATCGGGGTGATGATATTGGTGGGGGAATCGCCCACACGGAAGAGCATCTGCGCCACCTCAGGCGAGATATTCACATACATCAGCATGGGCACGACCACCGGAGCCATCAGCGCCCACTGCGCGGAGCCGGAGGTGATGAAGATATTCAGCACCGCCACCATCAGGACCAAAGCGCCAAAGAGTACCACCGGCGGGAGGTCGGCGCTGGTGAGAAACTCCGCACCCTTGATTGCCGTCCACTGGCCGATATTGGACCACTGGAAATAAGCGGTGAACTGCGAGACGGCGAAGAACAGCACCAACATGGCGGTCAGCGTATCCAGGCCCTTTTCCATGAAGTCTGGCACATCGCTTGAGCTGGTGATGGTGCCCATCACCTTGCCGTAGACCATGCCGATCACCGCAAAGAGCAGGGCGATCGAGACCACAATGTCGGTGAGAAGCGGGGAATTCAAGATGCCATCGCCCTCACCACGCATCGGCGAGCCGGGAATGAACAGCAGGGCGAACCATGCGGCCATAAACAGCGCAGCTGCCCAGCCGGCGGCCTTCAGAGCTCTTACTTCCTGCGAGTGCACGGAGAGATCGTCCTCGGAGCCTTCGTCTTCCAGGTGATCGGGGGTGTTGAAGCTGGCCTCGTCGTAGTTGATCTTGGACTCATCGACGGTCTTTTGCACATGCTTCGTCACGAACAGCTCCGTCACCGCGGTGATGAGCAGGGAAAGAACCACTGCCGAGGCCATCGAGAAGAAGTAGTTCGCGAGCGGCGAGACCACGTACTCAGGGTCCACAAAAGCCGCGGCCTGGGTGGAGATACCAGCCAGCAGCACGTCGGTGATATTCAGAATCAGCGAAGAGTTGAAGCCGGCCGAGGATGCCGCGAAGGCCACCATGGCACCCACGATCGGGTTGCGGCCCACAGCGTTAAAGGAGGCGGCACCCAGCGGAATCAGGATCACATACACCGCATCCGAGGCGATCGATCCGGTCACACCAGCCAAGGCCACCGCGAAGGTGAGCATGGCGGGATGACGCACCTTGGCAATCGCGGAACGGATAGCGGCCGAGATGAACCCTGAGTACTCCGCCACCGCGACACCCAACATGCACACCAGGATCAACCCCAGCGGGGCGAAGGACACAAAGTTCTCCACCGCATCCGTGACCATCTTCTGCATGTACTCCGCAGTCATGAGATTGACCACGTTGATGGTCTCGCCTGAACCGGGGTCGGTGGCAGACATTCCGATGCGTGCACCGATCCACGAACTAAGGATTACAATGCCCGAGAGAATAACGAAGAGCCAGAAAGGGTTCGGCAGCGCATTGCCGATTCTTTCGATGGCTCCCAGCACGCCCGTGGACTCGCTTGTGGAGTCGCCGCGCTTGGGCTTATCAGACACAGCCGTGGCCGTGCTTTCGCCCTGTCGCTGCGACGTTTTATTTTCATTTTTCTCGAGGTTCTCGCTCATGGGCGCACCTTTCATACAGGCTCCGGCCTCTCAAAAAGGAGGGCGCGAGCTGCGGGTAGCAGACATAGGGCTATCCACCTAGGCCACGGCCGAGCTGCGTTGACTCCTATGACACGCCTAGGCGCGCGGCAAGAATGGCCTAAGTTAGGGTCCTACGCTAACAAAAGTGGCCTAGATCTCATAGTGCGCTCATTTTGGTGGGGTGGCGGTGTCGCTAATCCGAGTGTGCTAGTGAGATGAAGAAGCGCCCTAGGAGTGCGGATCATGCCAAGAAGCTGGGACGATAGTGCGAATTGGTTGGTAGGGTGGCGCTTATGAGCTACCAACCGCAGTCCGTGGTCAACCACAGCGCCGTGCACCCTGATCGGCGCGTACTCGTGACAGGGGCCACCGGCTATGTTGGGGGTCGTCTTGTTCCCGAATTGCGCGCTGCCGGCTTTAGCGTGCGCGTCACCTCCCGCAGCAAGAGAAGTCTTGCTCGTTTCGACTGGTACGACGACGTAGAGGCCGTCGAAGTGGACCTACAAGACGAGGAGAGTGTCCGCGCCGCCTGCGACGACGTGGACGTGCTTTTCTATCTTGTTCACTCCATGGGCGGAGACGAGCAGGATTTCGAAGAGGTGGAAAAGACGGTGGCTACCGCGGTGTCCACTGCCGCCAGCGACGCTGGAGTCAGCCAGATTATCTATCTCTCCGGACTGTACCCGCAGGATGTGCCTGTGGAGGAGCTATCCAAGCACATGCGCTCCCGCGAGCGCGTGGCGCAAATCCTGCTGGAGTCGCCGACTCCGACCATCGTCTACCGCGCTGCCACCCTAATCGGTTCCGGTTCCGCTTCTTTTGAGATCATCCGCCATCTCGTCGAGCGGTTGCCCCTGATGGTGGCGCCGAGATGGATTACCAACAAGATTGAGCCGATCTCAATTCGCGACACCTTGTACTACCTAGTGCGTGCCGCTGACCTCGATCAACCAGCGAATCGGGGATATGACATCGGCTGTGGTACCACCTATGAATTTGCGGATTTGCTAAGAGAGTACGCCACGGTGCGCGGACTCAAGCGCTGGATTGTCGGAATGCCGCTATCGCTACCTGTGGACAAGCTTTCGGGGATGTGGATCGGACTGGTCACGCCCGTACCGGAGGGGCTTGCCATTCCGCTGGCCCAATCCATGCAAGAAGATGCCGTCACAGCAGAACACGATATTGCCGAGCTCATTCCTGATCCCGAAGACGGCCTTAGTGATTACACGACCGCGGTCAGCCGTGCCATTACCAAGGACACTGAGGGTGGGGTAGACACCTCCTGGGATAGCAGCTGGAAAAATGCGGGTACTGCCTCCAGTACCACGACGGGAGATAGCAGCGATCCTGCGGCCTCGCAGACTAACGATCCTGTCTGGGCCGGCTCGGATATCTACCGCGACGTCCGTGTCCGACGAACTCCTGTGGAGATCGAGAAGGTCTGGCCCGTCCTCGAAAGAATCGGCGGACACACCGGCTGGTACTCCGCAACGATCTTGTGGAAGATCCGAGGCTTGATCGACAAGCTCATCGGAGGGCCTGGCCTCGGCGGCCGGCGCGATCCGCGCCACCTCGAAATCAATGACCGTCTCGATTGGTGGCGAGTGGAAGACATCGAGCGCCCGCACAAGTTGGTGCTGCGGGCAGAGATGAAGCTCTCGGGCGAGGCGTGGCTGGTTATGGAACTGAAGGAAGTCGAGGACGAGAAAGGTAACCGCACCGAGTACACCCAAACCGCGCTCTATCAACCCAAGGGCCTGCTCGGGCGGGCCTATTGGTGGGCGGTGGCTCCCTTCCACTTCTTCGTCTTCCCCCTGATGGCGCGAAATATTCTCGACGAAGCTACCAAGACCGAATAACCCCGGCGATGTTCAGCTAGCGTTCACCTCCTAGCTCGTGACTGATGATGTGTAACACCGTCGTCTAAGTGCCTGCACTGGGTTCCTGTTTTTGCGTGTTGTGCTGGGGTTTTGGTGTTGGGTGGGGGTTGTGTGTAGTGTTTTCGGAGTCAGCGAGGCGGCCGGCGCGGTTGTGTTGGTTGTTTTGTTGGTGGTGAAGGTTTTACCGAGTGTTGTTCG
>NZ_PQMR01000016.1:0-46922 GCF_008930935.1 Corynebacterium sp. 11A | reverse complement strand
GGCGGGGCTGGCGCCCCTGAGGGGGTTGATCCTTCGTCGTTTTCCGGCGAGGCTTCGCCTGCCGAGGGTGGACCCGCTGAGGCGCCGTCTGGCGTGTCGTCTGGCCCTGGCGGGGCTTCACTCGTCGACGGCCGACCCGCTGAGGCGCCGTCTGGCGCGTCGAGCTACCCGCTTGAGGGTTCGGGTACGGAAAGTGTGCGTTCGTCCGCTGAAGGCGCACCTGGACGCATTTTAGGGTCTGTTTCGCGGCCTGTGGCCGATGAAGCGGATTGGGATGTGGTTTTTGAGTGTCTGCCGTCCCGTATGGCGGAGCAGTTGCCGCCGAGCAAGATTTCCCAGATCGCGGGATATCTGGGTGAGCGTTTAGCGGCTGGGTGGCAGCCGGGTCGGATCCGGGAGGTGTTGGATGGTCGGGCTCTGCCGGATCAGGTGAGCAACATGACTGGGCTGGTGATCGCTCGTTTGCGTGATGATGTGCCGGTTGATGCCGCCCCGCCTAGTAGGGATGAGCTGCGCAAACGTCGTCTAGAGCGTCGTGATGCTTTGCTCTCGGAGCGAGAGCAGGAAAGCGAGGTGGTGGCTGCGGAAAGCGAGCGTTCCGCAGAAGAACGGCTAGCGGCAGCTAAGCGCCGTCGTGAGTTGCTTGCCGAGCATGGGATTGTTCTCGGTTCTAAGACTCGACGAGGTGGGCGATGAGCGCGGTCAGTGTTGTCTGAATGTTGGTTTTCACTAGGTCGGAAGTGAGAAAAATGAAGTATCAAAATAGCCCGGGGTCGGATGTGCGGCTGCTACGTACCGTGTATCTCGCGTTGACGGTCGGGATGTGTGCTAGCGGGGATTATCCGCCGTATCTGTGGGATGCGGCCTCAGCCGCTGAGACGAGGAAGCAAGCGCGTGCACGACAAGCTAGGGCGGTTGCCATATGCGAAAAGTGTCCCGTGCGGGATTTGTGTGGGTTGTTTGCTGACATGCTGCCAGAAACTTCAGGTGTTTGGGGTGGCGAGGTCTATGAGGATGCTTCAAAGCGTCCGTATGAGTCTCGACGTGTTTTGCATGAACGAATGTCCGTGGCGCGCCCTGAATTGAAGCGGTTGGTGCGACAGGCAGTTGGGACGAAGGGACCCGCTGCTTTCGCGGTCGGGCAAGAGCAGCGGGTCCACGCTGAATGATACATCGTTCGGTTGAGTCCCCTCCATCGGGGGCGTCGCCTTAATAGTTTCTTAGATCGATCGTTGAATAACAGCGTCGTCATTTGACGGTGAAAACCCCGCCCTCAGCAGGGGTTGCAGTCCATCGCTGAGGGCGGGGCCCTTATCAGGGGATGGTCTGTATGGGCTGGATAGCCGGTACGGACCGTCTCCATCCTTTCATGAAATGGAGATTTGTAGATGAAAATGCCTAAGCGTGTCAGTGGAGTGGTAGCGGGTATCACAATCGGGCTGTTTGTGGGGGCGCCGCTAGCGATGGCGGAAGATGCTGCTTCTGAGCCTGTTGTTCAGCCGGGTACGGAGACTTCGGTGGCACAGCCCGGCACTGAAACCGAGGCCCCGGAGGCCGAGGCCGACAGTGACGCTGTTCAGCCTGGTACTGAAACTGAGGTGCCGGAGCCGTCGGCTGGGAATGTTGAGCCGGTGGCACAGCCCGGCACTGAAACCGAGGCCCCGGAGGCCGAGGCCGACAGTGACGCTGTTCAGCCTGGTACTGAAACTGAGGTGCCGGAGCCGTCGGCTGAGAATGTTGAGCCGGTGGCACAGCCCGGCACGGAGACTGCAGCGCCAGCACCGTCGGTGGAAAATACTGAGCTGACTGAGGGGGTGGCGCCGGTTGCTCAGGAGACGCAACCGGCTGTTGAGCCTTCGGCGCCGGTAGCTCCGGTGACGGAGGTTTCCGAGGAGACTGTAACTGACCCTGAGGCCCCCGCTGTCGCTGACGAGGGGGATGTGGCTGAGATCGAGGTTGCTGCCCCTGCCCCTGCTCCTGTTGAGGCTGTTGAGAAGCCTGTGGGGTTGACTGGAAAGGTTTCGGCTGCGGCTGCTGCCGGTCAGGGGCGTGCTGAAGTGAGCGTTGACCCGAATTGGAATGTGCGGAAGGCCTCTGCCGAGGTAGGGGATAGCTCTGTGGTGGTCGATGTTCCTGCTGAGTCGCTGCACGTTCGTGGCAAAGGTTTTGACGTGGCTGTAAGTGGCCGTGATTTTGAACCGGTTGTTCAGGCGCGGGCGGCTTTTGATTCGGAAGTTGCCCGCATCACTGGACACATCGCTGGGATGGTCCCTGCGGAGGTTCGTGAACTGAATAGCGTGGCTGCTGGTGTTGATCAGCAGGTGCGGTCTCAGGCGTTCGATGCTGCTGTTGCGGCTGCACCTGGTTCGGGGCAGGCGGACGTTGCTGGGGTCAGTGTGGACGCTTCCTTTGATGTGGATACCGCGTCTGAAGGCTCGCAGGTGTAGCGCGCATGGGGGATAACTGGCTTGAACAGGCATCGAAGCGTAAAAGCTCTGCCGTTGAAGATCATGATGACGATCGTGATCCCGTTGAGGGGTCTAAGGCTGAGGATGCGGAATCGACGACACCGCTGAGGCCAGTCACCGATGATGGTGAGCCGGTATCCCCACGGGCACTGCCTCCGAAAAAGGATAAGAAGCGGGCTGGTAAGCCTAAGAAACGCAAAACGGAAACTTCGGATCATGATCGTCGTTGGGCGTCGTTGAGAACGTTAGCTCTAGTAATCGGTGGACTCTCATTAGGTACTGCGGCCGTGGTGGGTTCGGTGATAGCGCTGACTACTCGTGGTGGTGACACTGAGCTTCCGCCCACTGCGACTTCGATGACGCAACCTAGCTTAGATACCGCCGATGAGGTGGGGTATGCGGGCCAGTGCTCTTCAGGTGAGGAGGGCACGGTTGTTAAGGCGTCTCGTGAGGGACTGCGGGAGACGATCGTTGCTTTCGAGACTGCCTATTACGAGCGTGATGTTGATGCGCTTTTGGCGACCGTGTCTGCGAATTCTGGGCTTGCGGCTACTGAGTGGGAAGAAGTTCTGCCCGAGGCTGCCCCTGATGACACTTCGTGGTGCGTGGTTATGCAGCCGGAGGTTGATGGGGTGGTCGATATCGATTTGGAGGTGACTTCGCCGGACGGTGAGGTCACTACCTTCCGTCAGAGAGTCGCTGGCGAGAAAGTCCCAGGGTCCTCGCAGTGGCGGATCAAGAAAATAGATGCCCAGCCCTAGCGGGCGGGGCTTGGAATTTAAGTAAGGCGTAAAGAGTATGAGAGCTTTTTCAACGCTGGTCGCGAGCTTATCTGCGACTGCCTTGGTCACAGCTGTGACGCCGCTGGCGGCGGCGGAGCCGGATGTGACGGTATCAAAGAATGATGTTGCTGCGAGCGAGCAGTGTCCTGCAATTCAGATGGTCCTAATCAACTCAAGTTTCGATTCTGTTGCTGATGCGGACACGGATACTGGATTCTTCTCCGGCGTGTCGGAGAAAGTGATGGCTTCGAACGACGGTGATGTGAAGGATAAATCCGCTGGGTTTGGGGCTTTTCTTTCTGATGACTCGGTTGAGCCTACCGAGGAGAGTGGTTCCTCGACTGGCAGTGGTCTTGATAGCGACAGCTTGTGGACCTCTGGGCAGGATGGATCAGATGATGCAGTGAAGGACTCTTCCTCGTCGTTGAGTCGTGCTGGTGATTCACTATGGGGTGAGAGTGCATCTGAATCTGAGACTTTGGCATCGGAGGAAGGGGAGGAAGTAACCGCCGAGAATTCTCGGCAGACTACGTTAGCAGCGGAGTCGTCGGTGTCTTCTTCTCCTTCTTCTGCTCAAGATGCAGGTGACAGTGCTCAGAAGGTTGGGCGTATCTATGTGAATTTTGATGATTCGGGTGGGTATATCCCGGGTGTGAACGGCGAAGAGCGGGCTGAATACTCGGAGGCTGTCAGTGTCGCTGTTGACCGCGTGAACAGTGTCCTCGGTGAGATTCATCAGCAGTGTCCTAGTACACGCGTTGTGTTGATGGGGTACTCGGAGGGCGCGCAGGTTGGAAACGAGGTTGCGAAGCAGATTGGTTCGGGGTCCTCGAGTTTCCCGGCTGATCGAGTAGCTGGTGTGGCTCTTTTCTCAGATCCAACTCGTGGTGAGGATCAGCCTTTGGTGGCTGGAGGCGGGGCGTCTCCTGCTGCTGCTCCGGGGACCAGTGGAGAGAATACTTCGAAGCTAGATGATGGTCTCGAAGTCAATGAATCGCTGACCGCGCCCGAGGGGGCGGGTGTAGCGACGTTGACTAACGCTGCTAACTCTGGCGGAAGCGTTGGCCCGGTTTCCTCTGGGTTTGGTGCTTTGAACGATCGTGTCATGTCGTTTTGTATGGAGGGTGATTCCACCTGTGCGATTCCGGCGAGCTCTCCGCTGCGTAAGATCATCGCGGCTTCGGCAGGGAATATCGATCTGAATGATCCTCAGCGTTCTCTGATGGCGGTGGCGGATACTCTTGGCCCGGCTGTGGTTCTCGGCGGGGTGGAGAGCTTGGCAGATGATTTGAGCTTTGGTCCTAACGGCTTTGAGATTGCTCGTGCTGAGAGCACGGATCAAACGATGATTGCGCGTATCGCTAATGAAACGGACCGTTCGCATGACCTTGGTGACATGGGTCAACGACTGGTGCAGTCTGGTCTCCAGCTTGGTGGTATGGCGCTTGCGGCGGGTGTCACGTTTGCGAAAGAGGTAGTTACTCCGACGAATCTCGCGCAGATTGCTGCTGCTGGTGCAGCAGATCCGGTTGCGGCTGTGCCGGTGGTTGCGGCGAAGCTCGCGGCGGCGTCGTTGAAGATCATCACTCCGGTGACTGCTACTGGTGTTGCTTTGCGGGTGTTCGATGAGATCAAAGCTGCGGGTTTGGGGGATGCCCAGGTGGCCGAGATCGCGACGCAGGCCGCGACGTGGAAGTCGATCGGTTCTGGGGCTTACCAGACGACACCGGTAACCAATGACGGGCGTTCGGCGACGGATTTTGCGGCGGATTGGGTGCGTGCCGCTGTCGGGGATGCGTCTGGTAGCACGGTGCCTGATCTTGGCGGTGCTACTGCTCAAGCTGCAACGTTGTTTGACTCCGGCGCTGTGAATTCGGCGCTGTCGATGATTGGAGGCTAGGACGAGCATGGGAGCGGTCGCTATCGCTGGAGCTGATGATTTCAGGAAGGTCTACTTGCGAGACGGGGCAATGCTGCCGGTCGCTGCGGAGTCTTTGCATGACGTTGCAAGTAGCGAACCGGCTCCTGCGGTGTGGCTGGTGGGCGCTCATGGTGGGGCAGGGGTATCTACTCTTGCCGCCGCTATGGCTCCTATGGGTGATGCAGGCAAAGTGTGGCCTGCTGGGGAAGAGAACCCGTACTGCGTTGTGGTGTGTCGATCGACTCAGCAGGGACTGGAGCGAGCACACCAGGCGGCTCTTCAAGCTCGGGCTGGCAAAGCTGGTGATGTTTTCCTTATCGGCATTGTGGTTGTCGCGGATGCGCCCGGTAAAACGCCTAAGCAGCTGGAGCGCAAGATCCGTGTGATCGAGGAGCATTTTCGTGTGTGGACTGTTCCGTATATCGAGGATTTCCGGCTGAGTGAGACCGAGGCTCTTGCGGAGTGGAGACCTGGTATGGAGCTTGCTGAGAGCTCTCGGACCAAGCTGGGAAAGAAAAAGTCGTTGACAGCGACGCAAGCACCGCCACCGCCGGTGGTGACGGTGGCAGAAGAATTATTCGCCTCCGCGTTGGAGGCGTACGAGATGGCCCAGCAGGGCTAGAGAAAGTGGTCACCATGATTGAACATTTAGTAGCTGCTTACGACATGGCGAATGTCGTATTGGCTCAGATGCCGGGAGAGAATCTGAATCCTCAAGCTCCAGGGGATTTCGGAACGAAATTCGATCGCGGTTTGAATTTTGCGCAGTACATCGGAATCGGCGTTGCGATCATCGGAGTGATTGTGGCGGGCGCATCGATGGCGTTGTCGCGTCGTGAGGGCACGAGCGAGGAGGCAACAGGAATGGCTCTGCGCATTGGTATCGGTGCGACCTTGATCGGTGGAGCCTCGGGTCTCATTGCGGCGTTTCTGTGAGTGCTCGCGTCATGGCACGGCCGCCGTCTTCTCCTTGGTCTCTTCCGCAAGAGATCACGCAAGAGGTATGGCGCTGGCTGGAGATGACACTGTATGTCACGCTTGCTGGCTCTGTGGCAGCGGTGATCATTTTCGGCGCGATGCTGGCGATGGACCGTGACCGCGGTGAGCCAGTGAGCGCGACGTCTCCGAGTGTTCGTGCATTTCGCTTGGCTCTAGGAGTGCTCGTCATGACCTCGGCGGTCACTCTCGCGAAGTGGTTTGTGTAGACCCATAAGTCCCAGTCCCTGCTGTGTAGGGGGCTGGGACACATAAAAACCTAAGACTGAACGATGACAAAGATAGGAGTATTGGAAATGGGTATTGGTAAAGCCGGTGCGAAGTGGGCTGTGTGTGCAGTTGCCACGGCGTTGTTGCTCGGCGGGTGTGCAGGCAGTGATGAGGGAGTGGCTGCCTCGGAGTTCGATACGAAGGTGGCCCCCGCGTCGGCGCGCTGGTCGAGCGAGGCTACAAGAGGAATTGCGGTCCCTGAGGCAGATCAGGGTCCGGAGAAGGTTGATCCAGTGCCGCATGGATGGGATGAGTCGCCTCAAGGGGCCGTGCTGGCTGCGATTAATGCGCAGACCTATATGGCTACGGCAGGGGAACAGACTTGGCCAGAGGTGTCGAGGCACATGCTTGCCGACGGTCAGGGGCGTGATCAGTGGGTGCAGGCGCGCTCGTTGATGGATATCGACGGACAGGTGGATAACCCGCCGGTATTTAAGGGTTTTCGTTTCTCGGAGTTTTCCGGTGAAAAGGCCGTGGTGGTTCTCGCCGCTGACTATCCCTCGCAGGGCCTTTTGGGATATCCAGTTCAACTTGACCGTTCGAGTGGGGACTGGCGTGTTGTTCTGCCCGTTCAAGGGGAGGAACCAGATCTACAAGCAATCACCGATGAGCAGTTCGATGATTTTGTGAGGTTCTCTCCTGATGAGTAAAAAAGCGCAGTTCACTGTGGTCTCGGGTATTGCCCTGCTCGTAGTAGTGCTTGTCGTAGTCGTGGTGGCGACCACCCGTGGCGGCAAGGACGACAGTAACCAGGTGCAAGAAACTACTGCTACGGCTAGCAGTGAGACTGAGGCTGCTCGGCAAGATGAAGTCACCAGTGATATCTGGGGGCGACAGGTCATCACTAACGGCGAGACTGGGCAGCCTCTGGGGGAGTTGAAGCCAGTCGAGGACCGCTGCACCATCCAGCCCGATGTGACGATTCAAACCTCCTACGGTGGCCAGGCCATGTGGTCAAACGGTAATGGTCCAGCGCGTATCGAAAACGGAATCCCAGTGGGCTATGCCAACAATGTGACAGGCGCGGCTCTGGCTGGATGGAACTACCGGATGCTGATGTTCGGTGACTATGAGCTGGGTGCCGCCGCAGCTGAGCACGTGGACTTCAGTGGTGGTTCGGAATGGGAAGGCCTTGGTGAGGAAGTGCGCGATACCTCTACAGAGGGGTGGGATTTGTTCTTTGACGCCTTGGTACCAGAAGCGGTACGGGTACTCAGCTGCAAGGATAACTTCGCTGTAGTGGAGATGGCCCACAAGATGGCTGGTGACGAGCACGGAAAACTCGAAGAGCCTAGGTGGGATATCCACCGTTTCACGATGCTCTGGCGCGATGGTGACTGGGTGTATCAAGCCAGTTCGCTCGAACATATTGGTGAACAAATCAGTGACATAGATGGTTGGGACAAATGGCGATACTAGCGAAAAAACGGATCGTCATAGCGCTTGTTCTGTTGATGTCCTGTCTGTTCGCATCGCCCGCGTACGGGCAGGATCTCGATGACAAAAACGCTTATGAGGCTGCTTACGAAGAATGTTTAGAGAACCATGATTTCACTAAAGGGTGGTTGAATCGTGCCGTAAGCGGGGTTCCTGAGAATGTTTCAAAACCGGTAAAACAAGCGTTTTGTATGGACAAGGCTTCGTCTGAGCATCCTGGTGCGGCTGCTGCTACTGCTGCGGGGGCGGCCGCTTCGAAGTTTTGGGGTGATCCTATCGGGGATTTCGTTAAGGCTTTGATGGAAGGCAATACTCAGACGCTGCAAATGGTGATGACGTTCTGGTTTGATTTTTCCACGGTGCAGACACGGTCGATCGACGCGAGTATTCAGGGTGTGAAGAATATCGTCGCGGGATTAGCGGGTCTAGCGTTGATCGCTAGCTTCGTTATCGGTGGTTACCGTATCGCTGCATCGCGTCGTATGGGTCTGCAGGATGGTGTGGAAGAAACCGCTGGGGTGGTGGTGAAGTACATCGTGTTCAGCTTTGGTGTGGTCGCTGCAGTGCCTGGCGCGTTGATTGCTACTGACATTCTGGCGAACGAGATTATGGATAGCTTCGGTGTGCAGGATCCGGGGCAGGTCGTGGATATGGCCTCGCTGGATGAGTCTATGGCTGGGCCAGTGATCATCATGCTGTTGGCAATTGTCTCGCTTTTGGGCGGGATCATGCAGATCATTGCTTTGGTGGTGCGCACCCTTGTTTTGCCGATTGTTGTGGGTTTGACGCCGCTGGCGGCGGCGGCCAGCTTCTCGGAGACTGGGCGTGGGATGTTGAGCTCGTTGATGAGCTACATGATTGCTGCTGTGGTTTATAAGCCTATTGCTGCTTTGTTGTATGCGGTGGTGATGTGGAATGCTGCCACTCCGTCGGAGGGCGATGTCATCGCCGCCGCGGTGAACGTGCTCATGATTGCTTTAGCTGGGTTTTGTGCTCCTGCTCTGGTCCGCATTATCGCGCCGATGACTCAGTCGGTGGGTGGCGGTGGTGCTGCACCGTTGGTGTCTGCGGCTGGGGCTGGTGTGTCGGGAGCACTGGGGGCTACGGCCATGATGGCTAGCGGTGGTGCTGCGATGTTAGCGGGTTCGGCTGCGAAGGCAGCACCTGCTGCGGCTGGGGGAGGGGCTTCTCAGTCGGTTGTGGGGGGTGCTCCGGTGGCGTCGACGTCTCGTGGTGCCGGTAGTGGGGGTACGAGTGCGTCTGCTTCTGTGCCTGCGGGCTCTTCGGGGGCTTCGGCTGGTGGCTCCTCTGCTTCTGTGCCTGCAGGGGCGTCTGGGGCTACAGGCGGTGGTGCTGTTTCCGCTGGTGCTCGAGGCGGTGGGGGCCGTCCTACTCAGCAACCTCGATCGTCTGGCATGGCTGGCGCATTGGGTGTGTCAAGGCAGGCGGCTACGGGAGCTGGGCGAGGCGTTGGGCGTGGTATTTCGGTTGCAGAGCGAGTTGGTGCTGCGGGTCTTTCAGGGGCTGGCCAGGGGCTTCGTGGTGCTGCGTCTGTGGCACGGTCGTCCACGGCCGGGGCTTCTCATGCGCAGAGGGTGTTGGACGACTCGGTGGGGGTCGGCGGTTATCAGGGAGTGAGGCACTAGGTTATGGATGAGCCAATTCAGTATTCCTTGGGGCAGCCACCCCAGCGCACGGGTCTTGGTGGCTTTTCGTTGAAGGCGACGATTGTGGTCGCCACGGGTTTTCTGGGTTTTCTTCTGCTGCAGCTGATGGGGCTCGGCAAAATCGGCTTCACTGTTGTGTTGCCGGTGACTGGCGTTGTGGCTGTATTGATATCGGTGCGTTGGTCCTCGCGCACTGTGGCGGAGATGTCACAGATCCTGGTTGCGGATGCTAGGCGTAAGCGGCGCAAGGAGGCATCGTATTTCGCGGGTGGTTTGTCGCGCGTTCCTGGGGGAAGGTATCGACTACCTGGGCTTTTAGCTCGTACTGAAAGCATGCATGGTGTTGATGCCGATGGCCGTGAGTTTGTGGCTGTGCTGGATCGTCCCCGCCGTGAAGCGACGGTGTTTCTTGATTGTCAGTTGACCGGACAGACTGCGATGACTCAAACCGAGCGTAATGCGATGACAGCGGAGTGGTCGCGTTGGTTGGCGATGTTGAGCTTGTCGGGAGATATTGTCTCGGCTGCCGTGGTGGTGAGTACTCGACCCGGATCGGGCCAACTCGTGGAGAAAGAGGTCAACTCAATCGTCGTGGATTCGGCTGCCCCTATTGCTCGAAGAGTTATGGCTGAAGCAGCGGAATACCTTGGTGTCCAGGTTCCTGAGGTAGAGGCTCATATCGCTATCACGGTGAAGTTTGATAGTGAGGTCGTAGCGGATGGCTCGTTCATCTCTCAGCTGTCGACGCGGTTGCCGGGCTGGTACACCTCGCTCGGCTGGGCTGGAGTTATTGCTGAACCGATGGATGAGGACACGCTAGTGTCACGGATTCACGGATTTTACAATCCTGATTCTGAATATCCTTTCGAGTCTTTGCGTGTCGCTGGCGAACCGCATGGCATGGAGTGGGATGATGCGGGGCCCGCTGCAGCGTTCACCTCTAGGAATGCCTATTTGCATGACGGCTGGCATTCGGTGACGTGGGAGATGAGGGAAGCTCCTCGGTCGACTTTCGAGGATCAATTGTTGACTGGGTTGATTGCTCCGCATCCCCGTGTCGAACGTAAACGTGTGTGCTTGGTCTATCGGCCTTTTGAGGCGGGGGCTGGAGCGTCGAGAGTGGAGCAGGAGCACCGTGACGCGATGGTGGCGGCGAACTCGTCAAAGAAGATCACATCGGCGAAGGCCGAGATGCGTCTTGAGCACACTGAAGCGGCACGGCGAGCGCAGGCTCGCGGTGCGCAGCTTGGCCGCTACTCACTGTTTGTCACCGCGACAACGAAGGATGAGCACGTGCTCGCCCGGATTAGGCACGACGTTGAGCAGCTTGGAGCTGGCGCATCGATTCGTCTTGCATCAATGGACCGGCAGCAGGACACCGGTTTCGCAGTTTCGTGTGGAGCGGGACAAGTTCCGTGGGGCAAGGAAACAACCTCGCAAATGGCATCGGCATAGACGACGGATACAGGGCGGAGTGTAGGAACATGTTTAAGAAGAAGACAGCAGTAGCGTCGAAAAGCCCAGCGGCTTTGAGGAACACACGCATCGTAGAGAGTATCGATGCGGCAGGGTTTCCGTTCGCAGCTGTAATTGATAGGCGCATGGCGCAAGCATCAATGGGGCTGGTTATCGACCAGCACATGGTGCCTAGTGAGCTCATCGCTGAGGTTGAGCATCGGCTCGGTGACATCGATGGGTTGGTGGCAACAACATTCGTTGTCGGGGGCGGGTCGGTACGGCAAGCGGGGAGAATGTGGGCGACTTTTCGTGCTCGTTCAAAGACTCAGCGAAAAGACGATGAGGAGTTCGTGACTGAGCTCGCTCGGCGATCGACGCAGCTTTTCAACGCGGCTGCAGATGCTGGAATGGATGCCGTACCAATGGATGGTCGCTGTGTCGAAGAGCTTGGTGCGCAGTCGTGGTCGCCAAGCCACGATCCTCAATGGCCCCCAGTGGCGGAGGAGGTAGAAGAGGATGCTCAGTTCGCGACGATTGATGGTATTACTCACGTCGGTTTGGGGCTGGATCTTGATATTGCAGGTGTGGAGGAGCAGGTAGTAGAGGCGACCTGCGCGATCGAGGTGGGTCCTCGGGTAATGCTGGCGCGGCATTTCAGGCCAAGTGCTGATGATTCGGGAGATGGCCGAAGAACAGGGGTGTGGACGATTGCTGGGGCTGATGAACCAGCTGCTGTGAAAGAGCTTGCTGGGGTGGTGGTACAGACACTTGATCCTCGTGTGCAGCTGCGGGTCCACGCTCTTACAGGGCGGCACGGGCTGGCTGTCGCGACGATGTGTGGTGGCGGGGTGCTGGGCTGGCAGCATCTATCGGAGATGAAGGTGGCGTCGTAGATGACGATGAGTGACATTGACTGGCAGCACTTTCACGAGTCTGTTGTGAAGGGAGATATGAGTGCTCCCCCTGGGTGGTCCAAGCGTGGTATTGAGTATCGTCGCTGGATGAAAAAGCAGCGCAGGCAGCAGCAGCAGCTTGAAAAGGTACGCAAAGCATCAAGGGGTGCTGTTCCGGTCCGATTTGAAGAGGCCTATGCTTCTCCGCGGTCGACGGGGTTTAGCGGTGTGGGCGGCGGTGCTGCTCGAGTGGTGTCTGGTCCGCAGGAGTGGCAAACGACTACGAATTTGGGGGCTGGGTTTAACCCGAACGTGGTGGGGGCGCCTGCGCCGGTGATTGGCACTCCACTGGGTAGACACGTCACCACTCAAGCGGAGGTGGCTTGTGATCCCTTGGGCTGGTTCCGCGAGGGGATTATTGCTAACCCGAGCTGCTTTGTTTTGTCTTTGCCGGGGCTTGGGAAGTCGACGCTGATTCGCAAGATGTTGATGGGAGATGTAGCCCAAGGCCATATACCGATCATTGCTGGCGATATTAAGGGCGAGTACGTCGGTTTCGTCCATCAGGTTGGTGGCCAGGTCATCACGATTGGTCACGGCTTGGGGCATCTTAACCCGCTAGATGTGGGGGCTTTGGGGCGTGTGATTCCCAAGCTGGAGGAGGCTAGGGCTGATCTGGAACAACGTGGCCAAGAAGAACTAATTGATCGAGCCAAAGAGCAGGTTCACGGTCGACAAGTGACGATGGTTGCCACCCTTGTGGGATTAGGGCGTGGAGAGAAGATCGCGGACTTCGAATCGATGTTGATATCGGTAGCGCTGCGCGAGATCTATCAGAAAGCAGAGATTGATTGGGCTAATCCACCGGAGTTGAAAGACTTGATTGCGCATCTTGAAGCGGGATCAGAGACGTTGATGAAGAAGGGGCGTGCTCGCACCCGTGAAGAGTGGGATAAGAGGATTGACTCGCTCATCTTGTCTTTGAATTCTCTTCTCGATGGCGCAACAGGCCAGATTTTCTCAGGCCAAACGACGAATCCGATCGATGTGGACTCGGCGGCAGTATGTATCGATGTCTCCGCCATTGATCGGGGAGACGCGGCTATGAAAGCGGCGGTGATGATGGCGTGCTGGTCCGCGGCATTCGGTGCGATCGAGGCCTCCCACATGCTCGCAGACGCGGGTCTAGGAGTTCAGAAGTACTTCTCTGCCACCTTGGATGAGATGTGGCAGGTGCTCTCATCGGCGCCCGGGATGGTGGGGCAGGTCGATGGGCTGACTCGCTTGAACCGCACGGATGCCACGGTACTGAACATGATTACTCACACCTTCAAGGATCTCGAAGCTTTGCCGACCGAGGAGGACCGTAAGACCGCAATGGGCTTCATTGAACGTGCTGGGATGGTCATTTGTGGAGGGCTTCCGAACTCTGAGCTGGATATTCTCTCTACGCGTTTGGAGTTTTCTCCTGCCGAGGCGCAGATGATTACGTCGTGGTCTAAGGGCGCACCCCCGAAGCGTTCGCGTACGAAGGGTTCACGAGCGACCCCGCCGGGGCGTGGGCGATTCATGATTAAACCGTCCAAAGATGGTTCTCCGGGGATCCCTGTGCAGACAATTCTGTTTCCAGCAGAGAGAGAACTACGCCTGCATGACACCAATGTTCGTTTCGAGGACTTCTTCCAAGCGGGTGATCTGGCATGAGCAAAGGGTGGTCGTTTCCTCCGACGGTGCGGACTCAGGTCGTGGACGAGTTCGTCACCACTTGGAAAAGCTATGGATCGCCATCTGCTGCAGCTGCGTCGATAGGCAAGACTCATGGTGTGTCGAAGACGACGGTGTATTCCTGGGTTGCGGATGCGGGACAATGGCCAGTTACAAGAGCGGCACGGGTACTGAAGCTGGAAGCTGAGAATGCGCAGCTGCGTGAGGAGATTAGGCGTCTTCGTGCTTGCTGCGAGCGGGTGGAGTGATGCGTAATCTGCTCGCAGGGATTCTCGCCTTGGTTTTGTTCATTGTTTTGTTCGTGACTGTGTTGCACGGCGGTGATGATGAGCAGAGATGCCTACCGGGTAGTAGTGACGCGGCATCGGAGTCGGGTCTTGTTCCTGAGGGAGCCTATGCTCTGCCGGAGAAACAGGGGATGGAGCACATTACTTCGGGGTGGAGGACAGCAGATCGTCCTACTCACAGGGGCGTCGATATTGCACAGGGTGCTGGCACCCCGATTTATGCCTTCGCCGATGGAGTGGTTTCTAAGGCAGGAGCTGCTGGTGGGTTTGGCCAGTGGGTTGTGATCGATCACCAGATTGATGGGAAGCTGTATTCGACGGTGTATGGCCATATGTTTCCGGATAGTATCCGTGTCAAGGCGGGGCAGGAAGTCAAAGCTGGGTACCACATCGCTGACGAGGGATATAACGGTGAGGTTTTCCCGCCTGGGCCTGGGGGCTCTCACGTGCACTTTGAGGTATGGGACGGCGGGCGTGATGCCGGTCAGGATATCGATCCGGTGCCGTGGCTAGAAAAGGCAGTGGAGCCAGGATCTGGCGATAGTAGCTCTGAATCGAAGTCCGATACTAGCGATGAGCAAGAGACGTCGCGTCCGTCCAACAGTAGCCCCGGTGGAGAGATGCCGGATACAGATGTTCTGCTGGCAAAGGAACACCTACAGATCGATACTATTCGCGTTGCTAGAGCTGTAGCTCAGCGCTTTCCCCAGATCCAAACGATTGGCGGTTGGCGCCCCTATGATCCATATCCCGACCATCCGTCGGGTCGTGCTGCGGACATTATGATCCCGAACTGGGATACCGCTGAAGGCAAGCAACTAGGTGATGACATTCTCGCCTACCTCTGGGGTAATCGTGACTACTTCCAGGTGGAGTATTTCATTTGGCGTCAGACCTATATCCCAGCTCAGGGTGAGTCGAATGTGATGGAGGATCGAGGCTCTTCAACAGCGAATCACTATGACCACATTCACGTGACGACGGTAGGCCACGGGTTCCCGCAACCTGGACAGAAGTACGGCCCAGCTCCAGAGGGTGGGTCGGCTGTGCCTGGAGATCCTTCTGGAACCTTGGGTGATGGGTGCGACCCGATTGTTGGTGTGGATGCAGGTCTTGATGCTGGTGAGATTCCAGCGGAGTTTGTGAAGTGGATTGAACTGGCGGGTGGTCTCTGTGAGGAAATATCCGCACCGCTGGTAGCGGGACTGATCTATCAGGAGTCGCAGTTTTCCACCACTGCTGTGAGCTCTGCTGGAGCTACTGGCCCTGCGCAGTTCATGCCGGGCACGTGGGCGAGTAGCGGTGCAAAGGTTGATGAGACCGGCCAAGTTGTTGGTCCACCTGGTTCAGGTAGTCCAAACGATATCGCTGATGCCGTAATGGCCGCAGGCCGCTACCTGTGTGGCTCGGCTAAGCAGGTGAAGCAATGGAAGGCAGAAGGCAAGGTCAGTGGCGATGACACTGAGCTGATTCTCGCAACCTATAACGCCGGTGGGGGCAATGTGCTTACCTACGGCGGCGTACCGCCGTTTGCAGAAACGCAGCAGTACGTCAAAGTGATCCCAGAACACGCGGAAAAATTCGCGAAAAAATAGTGCAAGGAGATGTTAACGATGAAGGACTTTATTGGCCGGTACTGGTTGTGGTGTGTGGCCGCTGTCGTAGCGGTAGCGGTACTCATGCTGGGAGTAATGATTGGTACGCGCGGGAACGTCGATGCCTCGGATCCAGATGTAGATGCGGCGGATCCGATTACCCAAGATGTGGCGGTAGCGGCAGCGAGCACTGTGGCTGCTGTGAATTCGTATGAACCTGCGGTTGATGATTCACCAGCGGATGCGACTAAGCGTGTCGCTGACAGGGTGTCTGGCAAGTACAAAAAGCTGGCTGAATCCGATCAACCGGCTCCGCTGCCTGATCAATGGGACGTGTGGGCTCGGAGCAACGATCGAGTCCATGCTGTAGCCCAAGCTGACAGCGACTATCAGCCTCCCGCTGAAGACGCGACAGAAGCGGTAGTACCGCTCGAACTTGAAATCTTCGTCTGGCATGCAGACGGGGATAAGACTCCTCTGTCGAAAGCTGATGTGGAGGCGACGATGGTACGTGAGGCTGGGATATGGAAGCTGGCGGATCTTGAGTACGTTCGTACGAGGCAATGATGGCCACATACGTTAAAGGGCGTGTTGCCCCATCAGCCTCTGCGGCGGTACTGCTCGCCATTGGAGTTGCGGTACTAGCTCCAGAGGTTGTGGCACCGGGATCGAAAATTGTGTTCGATCATTCACCCCAACTACACGTGGCGATGACCACGTTCGCGGCGATGTGTGTTCAGGCGCTGCCGCTGGTTATAGCGGGGGCGCTCGTCTCTGCGAGCATCACGCGGTGGATGAATCCATCGCGATGGGCGAAAGTAATCCCGAGATCGCGTTTAGGAGGCGTGCTAGTAGGGGCTTTCGCGGGAGTATTTGTACCCACCTGTGAGTGCTCTTCGGTGGCTGTGGCTCGGCGAATGGTTGCCTCAGGGGTTCGTCCAGGATCTGCCCTGACATTCATGGTTGCTGCGCCTTCGCTAAATCCGTTGATCGTGGTCTCTACGTTCATCGCTTTTGGACAGATGGAAATGGCGATAGCGCGCTGGTTGGCCGCACTCTTTGCAGTTGTCTTTGTAGGGCTAGTGGTTTCTGTCTACAACTCTCAGATTATCGATGAGATACAGAACCGAATCGAGGAGACAGAATCTCACGGTTGTGGTTGTTGCTCATCGCATAGGTGGCTGGACACGGCAAAGTCAGACGTGATCGCGTCCACCACCTACATCATCGTGGGTGCTGGTATCGCGGCAGGGGTGTCAGCGTTCCTCCCGGCTGAGGCTCTTGCGGCGATTAGCAGCAATTTGTGGGTTTCTATGGCCCTGATGATTGTCATAGCGGTCATCGCATCGTTGTGCTCTTTAGGGGATGCGTTCGTGGCCGCGTCGTTTGTCGGCCTGAGCCCAGTGAGTTTGCTGGTATTCCTCGTGGTTGGACCGATCATTGATTTGAAGCTGGCCGCAATGATGGAGGGCATGATGGGCCCGCTGACGACGAAGGTTGTGGCGACAGCGGGCATCATCTCAGCGATATTGACTAGTACTGCAGTGTCCGTCCTAATGGGGTGGATCTGATGCGGTACTGGAGCACTGCGGTATTGCTCTTCGCTCTCGGACTAGGTCTAGTGAGGGTGGCACTACAAGGGGTTTACCGGAACTGGGTTGCTATGCCTGGATGGCTAGTCGGCCTTGTCGGCTTGGCATTCCTCGTGTTGGCTGTAATCACCCTCTCTTCGAGTAGCGAGGCTGTGGAGAGTCCTCGGATGACTCCTTGGGCGCTGGCTGTGATGGTGGCGGTGATCGCTGTGATCACTCCATCGGCGGTATCGCCCCAGCAGGTGACGATTGCTAATCGTAGTGCTGCCGTAGCGTCCGGTGCTCCGTCCTCTTGGCCGCCGCTGGAAAACACTACGCCGGAACTACCTCTCAACGAAGTCGTAGCCCGCTCGGCAACTCCTGCTGACCAGCGCATTCAGGGGCATCGCGTCGTAGTGAAGGGGACTATCGACCGTGAAGAGAACAGCCTGCGCCTCGGAAGGGTCACAATTACCTGCTGTGCGGCTGATGCGCGGGCATATTTCATTGAGGTCAACGACCCTACGGGGCAGTTGTCTCATGTTGAGGAGGGGACATGGATTGAAGCAGTCGTTCAACTTATGCCTGGGACAGGACGGAAAGAACGGGACTATGTGCCTCGCGTAGGACTAGTAGAGGCTCACGAAATTGAAGACGCTGGGTACTCCTTCGCTGGAGTACTCAATACCGGGTACCACACCCCATTGAAGGAGAAGTGATCATGAGTAACGATAAGCAGCGATGGGCCGAGATTGATTCCATCATCGCTGAGAATAAGGCAGAATTAAAGGCTGCGAAAGACCATGACGAGTTGAAGAGTTTTGCCTCTAGTCAGGGTTGGATGAATGCGAATGACTTTCCAAAGTTCAAGCACTCACTTGCCAAAATTGGCGTGTTCTATGAGGAGTTGAGGGCTGCGGCGTTCGCTGCACGAGACGCAGAGAAGGCAGAAACTCTGGCAGCTCTCGGCGATGATGCTCCTTGTGTTCGACTGTGGGTTGCAGCTAGTGAGGCAGAGGACTCCTCGTCTGCAAGTTTTGCCGTAGTCAGTGATGATCACGATGCTGTGTGGTACGGCTCATTCTTTGATTCTGACCGAGTGCGAGTGCCAGGAGATCTCGTCAGCGCGGAGCAATCCGTGGCAGGTAAAGCCGTGTGGTTAGTTGGAAAAGCACTCGAAGCTGCAGGCCACGAGCTCGGCCGAGCTGAGATTGTCACGACTTGTCCAGATCTCGATGTGGCAGCGCTGAAAACGTCTGGTGCACGGTTTGGAGTCGCTGTCGATATCGTGGTCGATGATGATGAGCGTGCCATCATCATGTCTGAAACTCCCGGGTTCAGCCGTTGGCAGGACTACGATTTGACGAGCCTTGTCGAGGTCGAGGAGGACTAAGTGTCTGGCAAGAACGTGCGGCATTCAGGCAGCACCGTCGGACCCCAACCGTCGACGCTGTTCTTACTGGGCCTTTTGATCGTGGCGATGTGCGGAGTTGTGGCTCTACAGCTCGTCTCCACGGTCACAGACGTTGGGAGGACGAGCTGGAATCCGATCACGGCATTGGTCCTCATTATCCGCGGTGAAGCGAAGCTCACGGCTGCGACGGGACTGGTTTTCTTGATGCTTGTTAGCGCTGCTGGCGGGCTGGCATGGCTAGTGCGAGGGAAGGTAAAGGGAACAGGAAGAAAAAGAGTCCAGATCGATGACGCTCAACGATATCTAGGAGGATCGGAGGAGCGCTCAACTTTGAGCAAAGCTCACGTCCAGAAACACGCACGTGGCTGGTTCGATGACGAGAAAGCAATCACGCAACCGGGGCTGATGTTCGGCCACGTTCCAGGCAAGCCGAAGCAAGAGTTTTGGGGCTCATGGGAAGACCTGTTTTTGATCGTATTCGGCCCGCGTATGGGTAAGACTACCTCCCAGGTAATTCCAGCGATTGTTGATGCCCCTGGTGCGGTGGTAACCACGTCGAATAAGCGTGACATCGTAGATGACACCATCGCTCTCACATCTGATCGTGGACAGGCGTGGGTGTTTGATCCCCAGAAGATAGCACGCGGGTTTGAACAGGAAAAATGGTTCTTTGACCCTCTGGATTCAATCCGTCGTGATCCCGAGATGATGGACGCAAGTGCCGAGGCTCTAGCTGATATCTTCCGCTGTGCAGCGCTTGGTGATTCCAGCGGCGGTGAAAACGCCTACTGGGTGAATGCAGGCCGCGAGCTTCTTGCATCGCTACTGCTGGCAGCCGCACTCGACGACAGGCCGATCACCGATGTGTACCGGTGGGTGACCGATCCTGATGATCCCACTCCTCGCCAGATACTGTCCGAACATCCTGAGTGGGTAGCGCAAAACGATTCGTTGCACGCTACCTCCGCCCTACCGGAAGTGACTAAAGGGGGCGTGTATGGCCAGGCCAAAACGATGGCTGCTCCGCTGGGAAGGCGTGCTGTAGCACAATGGGTCACACCGACAATCGGAGCGCAGAAGTTCTCAGCTGAAGAATTTGTTCGTGCACCCCACCCCACGATGTACGTGTTGTCTAAAGACGGTGCCGATAACGCAGCGGCACTAACGACAGCGCTCGTGGCGGCTATCATGCAGGCAGCTGAGCGCTACGGAGAAGAAAACGGCGGACGGTTGCCGGTGCCGTTGATTGCAGCCCTCGATGAGGCAGCGAATGTCGTGAAGTGGCCTGAACTACCAAACCTCTACTCACACTACGGCTCACGCTCGATTATCTTGATGACGATTCTTCAGAGCTACTCCCAAGGTGTGAGCGTGTGGGGAGAACAAGGTATGGAGGCCCTGTGGTCGGCCGCTAGCATCCTGCTCTATGGTGGCGCTGTCAAAGATGACGTGATGCTGCGCAAGATGGAAGACCTCATCGGAGAAGCCACTATGCGCACCACCTCTGTAAGCCGCTCCTCAGATGGGCGCAGCACCTCTACCTCCTACCAGGAGAGAAAGATTCTCACCAAAGCGGAACTAGCAGCACTGCCGCAGTGGCGCGCGGTGGTCTTTTCCTCCAAACGTCGCCCTGTCATCGCGCAGCTTGTTCCTTTCTGGGAACGGTCGTGGCCACGACGCATTAAAGAGTTACTTCCCAGTAAGAAAAAGGAGGTCAAAAAGTGAATGATACGGACTTCGATCCTGATGCGGAATTCGATGCCGACGTTGAGCCAGTCCCTGGGTCACAGATTGATGCTGTCTCTGACGATGAGGTAGTAGAGCCACTTTTCCCTGATGTCTACACTTTCGTATCGGATTTTCTATCTCACATTTACCCCGCGGTAGCGCATCGGCAGCGTGAGGTGAATTGGAATTCGAAATGGTGGAGCTATGAGCATGCGGTGATCCGACTAGAGGCGCTGTGGCAGCGCTTCGAGCAGCTTCGCCGTGATGAACCAGCAACCTATTTAGAGACATTCCTTCGCGTTCACGCCGACTACCACATGAATCAACTCATGGCTGAGCAGGGCGTTTTCGCAGACACTAAGCGGCAGGATTTTCCGGCGCACCCACTGGAGTGTGCCTCACCCTATGTAGGAGAGATAGACGATGCACACCTCGGTTAGTCGAGCTGATGGCCGTATAGTCAAAATGTTGCATGAACTAAGGGCGCTGAAGGCCCGCACGGCCACAAGAGTTGTCCGGCCCGGCCCGAGGCAGCTACAACGACTGAGTACGCGTGAACTTGTACACGAGACTGTACGTCGCCAGCAGGAGTCAGGACTTCGATGGGATAGACGGGACCGTGATCGCTTTGCAGCTGAGTACCGGCGTAGGGATCTTCCAACGACGGCAGACCTTGTCGCGGGAGTGGTGACGGGGGCTGCCGCTGTGGCCATGATTGGTGACTATTTGGATCAGCCGGAAGTTCAGTCGCCCGCAGATGTAGACGCGGTGTTTGCCGAGTCGCGTGAAGACTTCAAGGGAGTCGACGAGGTAGTTGAATCCACACCTTTGACGTTCGAAGAGCGTATAGCCGATGCTCAAGACATGGGCGTGGATCCAAGCCTAGTGTCCGCAAGGGAAACTTTGGACACCTTAGAGCTAGGTGGAGTGTCCCCAGCTCCTTCTGCAGTTAGCACTCCGGAGGTATCGAGCGCCCCCAGTCCCGATATGACACCTGCTCCAAGCCTAGGGATGTAACGCAAAACTCTCTACGCTGAATCTAAGAACTGAGCTCGATGTGACACGCTGCGGTAACAGCGGTCAGGTCGAGCTTATTCTTTTAGAGACCCGGGCTGAAGCCTTGCTCGTTTTGAACGGCTTGCTGCGTATCGGTGCTACTGCCCGGTGGGGTGGTACCGCGCTGCTGCTTTCTCGCCCCGGCTACAGGAGCGAGTTTATCCATCAGGCTGCGTGCCTTTTGCACCTCATGGCCTAGCTCCGTTTTCGACCGCTCAACAGGAGCAGGTGCAGGATGAAGGACCTCTCGTACTGCCTTGCGGTTATGACCCAGCCACACTCTTAGCTGTGTGTCTTGACCAGCGTATACCGGCGGCAGCGCTAATTCATCCACGCGGTTAGATACATTCTGTCGAAGTTGATAAGTCAAGGCATGTTGGATACTCCTACATCCATCACAGTGACGAATCGCATCACCCATGACATCACGGGGATCGACTCCTGAGCGTATTAGCTCTCGCCATGCCTGGCGGATGGGTGCATCCCCGCCTTCTGCATGGGTAATTTCCGTGCTCCAAGCTGTGGGGAGTGAATCCAGCCAGGTTGGCAGGTGATCATCAATGAAGCGCTGGGTGGCGATATCCTTTCCGGCCATCCATCGGTGGACTAGCGTTTCCGGATCAGTGATCCCAGATTGCCATAGCTGCTCGGTTGCGGAGCGTTGACGGTCGTCCTTGGCGATACAACGCGACAGAACATCGCGGGCAGTAGGGGCATCTCGATCCCCCTGGTGGTAGTAGTGAACATCTTCAGCCTGCTCATCGAGAGCAGTTTCGGTAACGACGTAGGCATGATTAGCGTGCTTGCCGCGCGTAAGAGCAACGTAGAGCCCTGCACGGTTAACGGACTCGTCGATCACCGCACGGCAGACATCTACTGTCGCACCTTGCGCGCGGTGCACCGTCTGGGCGTAGCCGAGATGTACATGCTCATCTACATACTTCTTCGGTAGTGTCTTGCGCTCACGTGTGGATGTATCGATGACGTGAATATCGCCGCTGGGGTCAATATCGGTGATTGTGAGCAGATCACCATTGGTCACTTTGAACGCGCCGTGGCCGTCGGCATTGGTGAAGCGATGATTCTTTCTGGTGACGATACGGTCACCAATGCCTGCCTGTTCACCCCGCGCTAGGGTAGTGGTCCTATCAAGCACGACGACACCACGGGCGATTCGGTCGGCCTGGATAGCGGTGTTGAGCTGGTCGACGTCGGCGTTAGTGGATGCGATGATGAGCGACTTCCGACCAGCCTTTTCGTCCGCAAGGTAATCAGCGACAGCTGTGTCCAGGATGTGGTGGCGTGCTCCATTGTGGATCCAACCGCGATTCTCGTAGACATCGATTGCTGAGGTATTGCCATCGCGCAGTTTGAGTGATGCTTCGGCCTGTTCGCTATCGTCGCCGAATCGTTGCACGTTAGTGAGTTGCACCGTGTTTGCAACCGTCGTCATAGTGCCGAAAAGACCGCCAGTTTCCACGGCATCGAGTTGCTTGTGATCGCCAATTAGGCGAACAACGGCACCTGTAGCCTGTGCAATCTCGGTCAGTGAGGCAAGGTTTTCCGTTGAACTCATTCCGGCCTCATCCACCAGGATCATGTCTCCACGAGAGATTGCGACTGGAAGATCTTCAATAGCATTGCGTTTACGCCACGCCCGGGTGAGCGAGTCAATCGTTCTACCTGAGACACCGATATCATCACCGAGTACGGTTGCTGCGGCGGCTGAAGGCGCAACCGCGATTACATTGCGACCCTGGCTATGCCAGACGTTGGTGAGAACCTGCATGCTTGCGGTTTTGCCAGTTCCAGCAGCTCCCACACCTGTCGCTGCGAGTGTGCCAGCATTGGCGAGGTGGTTCACTAGCTCTGCTTGTTGAGAATTCAGTGCCCAGCCGTGTTCCTCCTCGTGGGCAGCTAAGGCGTCATCGATAGTGCTTTCCGATACGAAAACTGCAACAGGTGTAGTTACCGCGTCGAGAGCCACTTGTTCAGCATCAAGTATGGCTTGAGTTGTGAATTGCTCACTATTGTCGCGGTAATCAATAGCTTTCCCGTCGCTACGACGTAGCGCATCAGGCAAGCTAACACCGTCATCTGGGTTGAGATTGATCCCAACGTTGTCGAGAATTTGATCAGTTAGACGCTGGCTAACCGTCTCAAGTTGCCCCTCCTCGAGCGTATAGGCGTTAAGTTTCGCGAGCACAGCGGTAAGCACATGGGAGCGTTTAAACGTCGCGCGGCGGCGGGAAACCGTCTCGACTGCCTCGCCAATGATCATTTCATCGTGCGACTCAGGCATGTAGAGGGGCCGCCTATCGCCGTCTGGAAACTCTACTGCATGTTCTAACCGGGCGAACAACGCTTCGGCATGTGGAAGATTCTCCATCACTTCTGCACGCCACTCGTCACGAAGCTCCGCTAGAGATTTCGCTGGCTGCTTCGCATTACGCGTCTCTAGAATGGCTTTCTGCCACAGTGCACGCGTGGTTTGATAGCTCGGAGAGTAACCAAACTGGTCCACATACTCGGCAACTAGACGCTCGTAAACAGGCCGTGCGAGCTGCTGCCTCTTGGTGAAAAGCTCACTCACATCATCAGGCACACAGTCGAGTTCGTAGACCGCTTCTTTCGTCTCGCCGCGCGATTGGGCATGAAAACTCAACCCCATCTCTCGTGAAAGAAGATCAGTCAGCGTCGCTGTGTAACGAAAATCGAGCACGTGATGCTGCTGAAAAATAGCTTGCCCGTCCAAGGAACGCCACACACCGTCCTCTCCTTGCGCCTTGTTCGAGACCACAACATGCGAGTGAAGGTCCGGATCTCCGGCACGAGTATCGAAGTGAGTGAACTCAGCCGCGATCATTCCCTTAGTTTTAATCTGCTCAATTCCGCCCGCTCCACGGCGTGAAAACACCACGTTCTCGTTCGCCCAAGCAAGTGTCTCGGATACTGCCCGGTGATGAAGCTCGGCAATTTTTGCGGCCGTTTCCTCATCAGCGAGAGCCCACAGCACCGACACCGACTTCTGAGGTGAGAACGTAAAGTCGTATCCTGCGACCGCTTGGCGCACCCGAGCTTGCTTAGCATTGACCCAATTGAGGACTTCGCGCTGCGATTCCGGCTCCACACCTGTCTCTGCAATGAACGCGGGAATGGCAATTTCTGCAGCGAGATCAGAACGTTCACGCTTGGTTGGTAGTCGCCCAGAGTCACGCTTGAATGCCTTCTCGGCCTCACGAATCGCCTCTAAAACTTCATCCCCGCCGGTGTAAATCGCGAAAGGTCGGCCAATCTTGATCTGCTCATAGCTCGCGCCATCGGCGATCATGGCGTCAGCATCCGGGTGTAGACCCTCACCATAAAGCGCCCACATCTGCTCATCGGTGATCTCATCACCCGCAGAAATTGAGCCGAAACAGCTGAGACCTGCGCCAATCCAGCGCCCGGGGGGAGTGCCCTTAGCGGCGTAGTAATCAGAGAGTTTCGTAGGCCTTTGATCCTCGTCATTGCGTGCGACAGAGCGCAACAGGTACTCATACCCGTTGCCAGCACTCACCTTACGCAACGACATCACGATTACTACTGTAGCCGAAACCTACCGTCGATACTAAGAGTGCATAAGGTGTATTGAGTCGGAGCGCGTCAGAGCTCTGAAGAGCGGCACGAAGTGGCGTTTGGGTGTGCTGTGACAGAGTGGCTTAGAGGGTTGGCCTTGTGCGGGGTCAGACGGTGGGGGATGATGAGCGCATGACTGATCAAAAGACACGAGACATAGCAGCTAGGCGTCGTTCTCGGACACGGGAAATCACCACCTCCCTCCAGCGGCGTCTAGACCTCCACAAGAAGCTAGACGCCTGGTTCGACAAGCAGCATCAACGAGACAAAGAGCTAGGAGCGTTGCTTTCTGAACTAGTGGAGTTAGGCGAGAAGCCCACCCAGCTCGCGTCGGTTCTTGGAATGCCTCGATCCAAGGTGAAGCAAATTATCAATGAAGCGACAGAGTCCGCGTCATCTAGCGACCAGCAAGATGATCACGTGGATGCACGTCCAGGTGATGTGCTGGAAGAGTAAGGCCTATACACCAGTGACAAGCTCTCAACTAGGTGAGGAGGTGCCGCTGCCCGGGATGCCGCCTCTACTGGTGCGCGCCCATGTGCCAGCGCTCGCACTAACCCAGAAATCTATCGACGCCTTCCAAGGCAATATTTCGAGTGCCGCTGATAGAGGACGACACAAGGGCAAGCGTCCAGTGAACGACTCCAGCTGTAGATACCAACGTTCACTACGCATACGAACAGCGTTGAAGGATGGTTGGGATGAGCAAGTGTTTGTTAGCGCTACGCTCCACGTCACTTAGGACCCAGCCCTCCCTCTGGATGTTCAGTTGGAGAAATAATCTGAATGAACCCCCAAAGGATATGGAGTACTCACCGGCCTACCGGTATCAAGCCGACGACCGTAACCACTGTTCGAAAGGATAGTCAGCCGAAATCACCGTGGAGTCTTAGGCAAGCTAGCCTGAAGGGGTAGTGCGGTAGCTCCTCGTCCGTTCGCGGGCGCTACGATCTGGTGAGCTTGGCTACCTCTGCAACGAGGTCTTCGGGCAAGGCTCAGTAACCCGGCCGTCGCGGCGAGCGGACGACGCGGTCTTTGGCATCCTGATCAGACTTCATGGGCATGACTTCAGATTTTCGCATCTATTCAGGCGGATCAAAGCCTGCGACACTTCAGGGCGTGCGTTTCATCACTCTCTCGAGGGGTGCTCGTCACATGTCTATGATTCTGGTTAGAATGCTTGGTGAGGGAACGGAAGTTGTTTTCTCAGACATGTTCGCTTTGAGGTAGGGGATACGAAAGAACAGGTTTGCCCCTACCTCGTCGGCTTAGTTGGCAGTGGGCATGCTTATGCTTGGGGCAGGTGCTCGCAATGGCAGCAGTTAATCCTGCCATCGCACTATTGGCTGCTCTAGGTGAAGGTGCATTCTGGGTATGGGTATCTACCCACTGCTAAACTGGAGTTACCAATGTCGCTGTTTTTGATTGGAGTTGCGGTGTTTGCGGCTGGGAGTTTTGGCTATGCCCGGGGCCTGCGGCAACGCATGAAGTCAAATCCGGACCTCCAAGGAAAAGGCCTTAAAGCTCTATTTAAGAAGCACTAGCAGATAAACCTGCTACTGACATTTCGCTCTTAGGTGTTAGCGAGGATGGTTCGTGCGGCTATGTTACGGCCATGAACATTTTCGGCTCGGGGTCGGAGATGTTTGTGGACTTTTCCAATGCGACCTATTTCTTTTTTCCGACGGTTCCCCCTCGCTGATGGCACCGCTCAGCTCCGCAACGGGGCCGACCGCCTCGGTACTGGGCTCGCCGATACCAGGTCCGATACCGACACCCTGGTCAACGGCATGGCCCAGCTGCAGAGCGGAACGGGAGAGCTGGGCGCGGATGCTACCCATGTTTCCAGAGGCGTCGAACAGATCGCCATGATGGCCGAGGAACTGGTTGGGCAGCCCCAACTACGTTTGATGTCCATCCGTTGAGGAATGATGTGGCGAATCCACGGTGTACTCGAGTGGTTCAATGCCTCTTGGAGGTCCACGAGCACTTTCGTGCCCAGCTGGGCACTCGTTAGAAGAACGGTGCATGCTGTCTTGGAAGCTTCAGCAAGCTCGACAGTGGACCACATCCTATCGACCTCGATCGCCGATGGACAGGTGGGGATGAGAACGAGGTCGGCGGCTTCAATAGCAGCGGAAATTATGTTACCGCCTCCCGGAGGGCAATCGATTAGGACTACGTTCTCGCCGCGGCAGCTCCTCGCCCACCCGCGGGCGCTACGATCTGGTGAGCTTGGTGGTCTCGATGACGTCTTGGTGCGCGTCCGGTCGCAAAAGCGGCCGTGGCCGATTGACCTAACTGCGATGCCCTAGCCACGCACTGATCGGACCCTTCTCCATAGGTTGAAGTAAAGGCTTCCTTCTCGTGGGCGTACCGGCTGTACTACCGGGTACCGGAGTTCACCGAGCCTATAACGAGAATATTCGCAATCTGGGTGTTGCGTTGCAATCTGGGTGTTGCGTTGCAACCTAGGTGTTGCGTTGCAACTTGGATGGGGCCTATACTTGTTGTCAACAGCGGTGGTTAGTTCCACCGCCCTGTTGATATCTAAAAACACCCCCTCAGCGTTCGCATCGCTGAGAGGGTGACGGGTACAAGACCCTTAGATGAAGACCTCTGCCAAGGCCTTCACTATTACGGTCAAAATTTCTAGAACCTTGGTGGCCAGCATAACCTTCTCAGAGGGGCTGGCGCCAAGGTTTTCTTCGTCTCGACCGGGTGTGCTTCGTGTCTTTTTGGACATGTCGCACCTCCTTCCAATCGCTATGGTCCTCTCGCCAGTCAATACTGCGCGAGGTACACACGATCGCGCGCGAGTACAACGCGCAGCGACGAAAGAAGCCGACCCCTAGGGGGCGGAACCGGATCTGATTCTACCCTTTTTTACATCTTCATTCGAGTGGGTTATGCCGTTGCTGGGAGGCTTGGTTTGGTGCGTGTGGCTGCGTCCACGAGGAGGTGCCCTCACCTTTCCTGCCTCTGTGTTGAGCTGTAGGGGTTTTGGCATTGATTTTGTCGAGGAGGAGTCTGGCGCTATATAGGGCCTTCTCATCTGTGGATTGGACTGGGAACTCACGTTGGTATTGTGCTACCCGGAAATCGTGCTGTTTCTTGGATATTTCGCCAGCCGCCTGCAGACAATCGGCTTCTCTCGTCTTGGCTTCAAGCACTACTTCGTTGACAGTAGCTTTCCCCCGTTCCTCAACGTAGGCTTTTGTGGGGTTAAGCTCCAGTGACCATTCCTTCCCCCGCCCTCGCACGGCGCACCGCTGCTTGTAGTCGATTTCGTCCTGGATCGCTGCGCCGGATTTCTCTTTCGCCACCAGCTCTGATCGGAGCTCACCAATGTTGCTTTCAAGCTCGGCTAGTTCTTCGGTGTGAGCGAAGTTCGGGGCAGATTTCTGTTCTAACTCAGAAAGCTCTTGGGCTGCATGTGCTCGATCCACGTAGTGGCGCTCTAAGGTGCTGGGCATTGACTCGATTTTATTTTCCAGACGTTTCAGCGCTCCAGACCTCTTGGCGGTATTCTCGTCAAACTCGGCGATGTCTTGGAAGCTGAAGCGACTAACCGCGGCCATGTCTTGCGGGCCGTTCTTTGCATATACCTCGTAACAGGTATTAGCTACGCTATAGCGCCCTTCAAACTCCACACCAGCAATGACGGCGATAGTCTGGGGTTCCTGTTGACGAAAGCGAAGACCTCGCGCAATAGAGCTTGTGATAGAGGTTGCAGCCTCAATACGGGTAGTAAATACCTCGCCCCTTCCATTGGCCCAGGCACGATGCTCACTACTAAGCCAGTCGTGCGCACTGTCGATGTGTCGTGAGTAAAAGCCGATTGCGCTGTCATGAGTCGCGACTGTTGACCGTAGGTAGGTGATAGAGGATTGATTCGATTGGCGTGCGGCCTGCCACTCTTGACGTTTGCTGACTAGCTCGTCGCGGCGCTGCTCAAGGCGGTGGAGTGTGACGTAGCGTTGATCGCCGGTCGCGATAGCTTTGTGCATGGCAGCGACCTCCTCCGAGGAATCTTCTATTGGCTCTAACTGATCGATGACACGTCCAGTGCGGAAGAAATCATTGATGAATCCGAGTTTCCTCGTGAAGGCCTGCCAACTCACCGCGTCTGCGGTTCCCTCGGCGATATAGTGGTACTCATCCATTTCTAGGTTTTGGTTACCTTTACGGATACCGCGTCCATTGCGCTGCTCTAGATCTGCTGGCCGCCACGGTAGATCCACATGGTGGATCGCGGTGACACGATCTTGGATATTGACCCCCGTTCCCAACAGTCTCGTGGAACCAATAAGAAGATCAACCTCCCCATTGCGACAACGCTTATACAACGCTTCACGCTGTTTAACGTGATCCTGCGCAAACTCGATCCGGTCAGGATTCATACCTTGTTCCACAAGCAGGTCCTTTATCTCCTGGTAGAGGCTGTAGGAGCCATCTCCAGTTGGAACAGCGGAGTCAAGGAAAGCGATTTGAAGCCCGCCCGGATTAGGATGTGGATTGCCGTTGACGTCCAAATAACGGTCATCCTTGTGGGCGTGGTAGGTGGCGAGCACATTCTCTGCTACGGCCTTAGCCCGTGGTGAAGCTCCCTCAATATCGAGATGGACTAGGCGCGGTGAGATAGCAACCTTGCGTCCATCCGTCAGTATCTTTAACACGGAGTCGCGTGCTGGGTTGAACTCTTGCTGTGGTGAAAGTCGGTCTTTGAAGTCGCGCATAAAGTCGCGTGCTTCTTGCCCAACCGAGAACGACACCGTGATAGGCCGCCCATCATTGCTTAACATGGGTAGCCTATGCTCAATTTGTTCTTGGTACACAGTATCTGTGAATTGATGCGCGATAGCTTGCAGGTCCGCGACGTTGCTGTAGCCCCTGGTGCGGTTTTTAGACACAAGCTCGTTTTGGGCATTGATCTCGAACTCAGTGCTCTGGCTGCTGAACATTGCAGCCCACTGATCAATGCTAGCGACGGACATAGATCGGGCGAGGTCAGGGCGGAGGTAGTGCTGCATCACCCATATTTCTGCGACATTGTTCGCGATTGGGGTACCGGTCGCGAGGGTGCACACGGGAGTCGTCTCCACATTTTTACCTGCGGTGTTGTTCGCCTGACGGAGATAGCTCAGCTTCATATCAAGGTCTGTGGCCTTCTGGGAGCCGATGATGCTCATGTCCGCGATAGCAGACTGCCGATCAAGGTTCTTGTACTCGTGTGCTTCGTCGATAAACAGATAATCTGCAGGGGTAGCGTCGAAGTCTAGCCCCTCGATTCTGCTGGAAGATTTCAACGCTGTGAGCCGTTTATCAATGTTTTTCCGCGCTGATCGAGCACGCTTGGCCAGGGGTGAGTCGACACCATGCTCAAGGGCTATGGCCTGATACGCTTGGTCGAGCTCGTCGTATCGTTCCTGCAGGTACTGCTGCTGGAAGGTTGTAGACATGTCAATCGACTTGAAGATCGTGTCAGAGACGATCACAAAGTCCCAGTCCTCGGCCATAGCCTGTGAGACGAATTGGATTTTATCTTCACGGCTGGCGTTCTCCGGTGGGGTAAGCACTTTCGCTTCTGGGTACCACTGCTGCGACTCAGCCACCACTTGGGACGCAATATGGTTTGGTACCACGATCCATGGTTGCTGCGCTTTCCCGAGACGTTTCAGTTCCATGGCAGCCATGAACATCGTGCCGGTTTTACCAGCACCAACACAGTGGTTGAGGAGTGTTCCGGGCTCGTTGATGATGCGTTCAACGGCGTTTTTCTGATAGGCGTACGGGGTTGTGACGGCGCATCCCGGCAGTTTGCGGCCTGATCCATCATATTTCGGCGCGGCATGGCTTCTGAATTTCTCGTTGTAGAGTTTGAGGAGCTCTTGATAGCGGTCGGGGTCGCTAAGGAGCCAATTCGAGAAGTCAGCTTGGATATCGTGCCACTTCCGGGTTGCGAACCGTGTCGCCTCACCAGACACCTTGTCTGATGGGTGGTTAGTGGCCCACGAGGTTCCATAGCGAACTTCCGGGGTGCGCAGATTTAGCGCATTCTGGAACATTCTGAAGGCGGGGATAACGACTCCGTCGCCTCGCGTGCATGCCAAGCCTTGGTTGGCGTAGCGCTGTAGCTCCGCCCGCTGTGAGCGGTAATTGAAACGGGGGCTTCCACCAGCAGCTACCAAGCCGAAATCTAGGTCGGCTTTTCCACCGTAGTTCCATTGCCTCTCGCCGAAATCAATCGTCCACGAACCACCAGCTCGGACTACCTTGGTGGTCTTCGGCGCGCCTAGGCGCTCGATGAGGTACTGCTCGTAGTAGCGCTTGTCGACCCAGCCGGTACCGGGGCGGATAGTGGGCAGCTGCTCGGCCTGTTCAGGTATGACCTCTTTGAGAGCATCCACGTTTGCCTGCAGGCGAGGATCCTCGCTGACAGCGGCTCTTGCTTCCTCAAGCTTGGTGCGCACATTGCCAGAAAGATACGTCTCACGACGCATCAGCCGCTCGGGATCGGCAGGATCACGGTAAACCTGCCCGGAAGACACCAGCTCCTCCACGACATCCTCTGGATCCCGACCAAGGGCGTCGGCAACACCCGCCGGATCGATAACCCCGTATTCGCTAATGCTGACCGCGATAGCATCCTCGAGCGTGGAAACCTGTACTTTATTCCGGCTACTGCTCGCCTGTTTACCGAGCAACAGGCCCTTTTTCGCAACTTCCCCAGTAGACGCGTCGACCTCATCCAGGCCAAGCAACATTATTGAGCGCGGGTCCTTGTCAAAAGGATCGATGTAGGGCAACTTCTTCTTCGTGTAAGGCTGCTTTTCAGTAACCTCGGAGCGAAGCTGCTGCTCGACGTTCTCAGGTAGTGGCTCGGAAGGTACGAGCATATGCTCTTTACGCCACTGCTGCTCACGCTCCTTAAAAAGCAACTCCTGCTGCTTTTTCGATGGGGCCCGCATGGTGGTCTTTTCCTCGACAGTGTTCAATGCGCCCCAGCGCTCAACGAACGTTTCATGCTGAGCCACCAGCTGCTGGTAGTAGACCTCGGCACCAGATTCATCGCCTTCGCGTCGTGCCTCTTGAAGTCTTTTAGCGGTCTCCATGAGGTCGATGGTCGCAGTCCAGCGAGGGATAGCAGCTTTTGCCGGTGGCTTTACCTCAACCCACGCCTGATTCTTGTGTGAGTAACGCTGGAACTGCACAGAGTTTTCATCAGCGATATAGCGAATAGTGCCTGGCGTGGGCTGTTCGAATACCTGAGCATCGACGACGGCCTGAAGATCGAAGTCGGCAACTACCTGCGGAGGCGCTGTCGATGCAGCCTCGTCGATAAAACGAGAAAAGCTTGCCTTAAGCTCCTCGGCAACATCCTCACTATCAGGCGCTATATGCAGGCTGGGCTTACCGAATTGATTACGAGTAAGGCTTGGGGTACCTGCAATCGCCCATGGCCTATCGACGAACACACCGTTGACTCGTAGTTCCTCGCCTTCACCGACCGACATCCGTTTTGTTTCGATGAAAGCGTCGGACAAGGCACTTGGGGCTTGATCACTGGGCCGTTTTCGGAATAGGAGTATGTCACTGGTGACACCCGTGCCAGCGTTCGCTTGGAACGCACCGGAAGGAAGCCGGACCGCGCCTATAAGATCGGCCTGGTTGATCATTGCTTCGCGTGCGGTGGTATTTGCCGCATCGGCCGTATAGGTGCTGGTTATGACCGCAAAAACACCACCGTCGTCCATCATCTCCAGAGTCTTGGTGATGAAATGGTTGTGAATTGATAGTTGACCGCGGTTGTACTTCGGGTCGTTCAAAGAGCGGTTCTCGAACGGGACGTTGCCAATAGCCGCTTGGAACGTACCCTTCGGCAGGTCAACATTTTCATACCCCAGCTCCATGATCGTCGCTGTCGGATAGAGCTGGCGGGCGATACCTGCAGAGATCGGGTCTTGCTCCACCCCAATCATGTTCTCTTGGCGTGAAGCATTGCTGATAAAGTTGCCGGTTCCAGCACCGGGTTCGAGGACTCGGTGTTCCTCGGTGATACCAGCTTGGGCTAGAACGTCCCACATGGGGCGCACTAGCTCTTCGGGAGTGAAAAAAGCGGTGGTGGTACTCGAATCAAGAATTCGATATGTGCGATCATCTACCGTTTTCCGTAGCCGGTCTCTCAGTTCAGCCCATTCGGCGCTACGACGATCAAACAGTGCCGATACTCCACCCCATGACGAGTACTTCGCCAGCACTTGCTGTTCTTCTGGTGTTGCCCACCGTTGTTGTTCATGAAGCGAATACAGTAGCTCGATAGCGGCGATATTATCCTCAGCACGCTGACGTGGATCACGCGCCACCGGCTCGCGACGGCGCGGATCAAACGTCGAAGGAGTTCCTTCTAGTACATCTTTCCCGCCCCAGACTTGCCGTAGCGGGCGTCCACCAGTCGGTAGTACTCCTCCCAGCTGTCGGCGTCCATCGGAGACTTGTCCGGATCGAACTCCTCTGCTTCTTCCTCCTGCATCTGCTGCATCCGGAGAGCCCTGATCGGCTCGAGGTACATCTCCTCGAGAACTAGTTCGCTCCCGATGTAGTGCGCCTGTTCGTGAATCTTCATCCACTCGTCGATGTTCTCGTCCAGCCGTTGCCCCGGATTCTGCTTCGCCCAGTTCGCCTTCGCGTTCTCGGTCGCTTCGTAGATTGCTTCTCCGGTCCTGTCCAGCAGCTCCTGCCAGGCTTCCTCGATCGAGTCCTCGTCGGTCGGAAGGCCCAAGATCTCGTGCCACTCTTTCAGCATCTCCGGCTCTGCGTATGTCGCCATTGTTACTCTCTTCCTTTTCTGCCTCTGGTGTCGGTTGGAGGGCGCCGTCGAGTATGTCGAAGAGCCCCAATTGATTCTCGTCGCTACGTGTCTGTCTACGCCTTGCCATGTGCTCTACTCCTTCATGTAAATCAACCCGACAAATGGTTAATCGTACTGGAGCAAGCAGGCGCAAAATAGCGTTTAAACTGCGTCTTTACGGCAACAAATAGCTTTGTTGCTTTGTTGCCATAGAGAGGCGGCAACAAGTTGCCATGTTGCCAGATTCTACCGTTCTAGGCGTTTCAGATAGGTGGTTATGGCCTCCTCAAGAAGATCGTTGATCGATCGATTCTCCATAGCGGCCGTTGCTTTGAACTTGCCGTGTAGTTCAGCATCGACCCTTGCCACCAGTCGTTTGCGATTGTCGTTCGGGCGTTGGAACGCATCCTTTACAGTCGACACCGGCTGCTGAGAGTGTTTACGCCTCTGCATGGGATTGGTCATTACTTCTTCCCTCCAGCGATATCGAAAACGTCTGCGGTCGCGAAGTCGTAGCCGTGAGCTTTCATCGGAATTCCTCCCCAGCTGCGTTTAATCTCCATTCTCTGAGGGATGATATGTCGAATCCACGGAGTATCGGAGTCGTCAAGAGCAGACCTAAGCTCCTCCAGGGCCTTGGTGCCGAGTTGCGCGCTCGTTAGGAGTACCGCGTAGGAGGTCTTAGAGGCTTCAGCAAGCTCGACAGTGGACCACATTCTGTCGACCTCTATTGCCGAGGGGCAGGTGGGAATGAGTACCAGATCGGCAGCCTCGACGGCGGCGGTGATGATGTTTCCGCCTCCTGGAGGACAATCGATTATCACTACATCCTCTCTACGCGGTCTTGCGAGCACACGAGCGTTCGCGGGGACCACTTCAAAGGGAAGCGGCTCGTTCTCAGCGGCAATGTCCGCCCATGCTGTGGCAGACCCTTGAGGATCCGCATCAAGTACAACGACACGGTGTCCCCAGTTAGCGATGATCGTAGCCATGTAGATGGCAGTAGTGGTTTTACCCGTGCCGCCTTTAAGGTTGCATAGGGCGATGGTTGTTGTCATAGTCAGGTCCTTTCGATAGAGAAGTAGCTTTGACGACGTGAGTTAACGCGTTAGCGTGGTGCTTTGCGTAGCGCTGGGTTGTGCTGACTTGGTTGTGCCCCAGTGCGTGCTGGACAGCGATGAGATCGTGTCCAGTGCCGCTATAAGCAACGGTGGCGAACCGGTGCCTCAACGTGTGAAGTGACCATGGGGAGGGGAGAGCTTTACTAGCGAGCTTGCCTACATGGCGTGGTGATAGGTGCCCGTCTACGCGCCCTGGAAACAAAAAACCGGTGATCCTGGAGCGTTCCTCGATGGTCTTGCCGAGACTGTGCGGTACGGGAAGCGTGCGTTTAGCACCGCCTTTTCCGTGCACCGTCAGAATGTAGGCCCCCTCGCTGTAGAGCAGGTCTTGATGGTGCACCAGTGCGATTTCACCGCGTCTAAGCCCGAGTTCCGCTGCGAGCCTAAGAATGAGTGCTGTGCGGGGATCAGTGCCATGAATAGCCTCAACGATGATCTTATCCGGAGCTGGACGTGGCGGCGGAATACGGCGAGACGCCCTGTATAGATTCTTGATACTGGCAAGAATGTCTTTTTCGTCGACAACTCGATAAAACGCAAGCAACGACATGTAGTAGGAATGCCGAGTTTCGGTTGCCCAGCGCTGCGAACCGCTCCAAGCAATGAGTTGCTCCTGTGTAACCTTGTTAGGGCTATCGCAGCCGATCTCACGCGCAAAACGGCGGACATGCCGTACGCGGGTGTCCACCGATGACTCCCGCAATCCTCTCGCGCGTAGCAATAGCTCGAAACTACGTAGCGCGTCTTCCCAACCTGTTGGTATCGCCAACAAATACTGACTGTCGTTGATAAGCACAGAAACAATTTGAGACAGGAAGAATACTCACGGCGCCTTGCGACACGCCACTGGTTCCTCGGGAACGTCACCAACGGTGACCCAGCTCTATTTAAAGGCAAGCCACCCGCAGGGTGGCGCGGCAGCCCGAAGGGGTTCCCAAACATTAGAGCACTCGAAGAAACCCCACCCTCGTTCTTGGCATCGTGGCAACAAATCCACTTGGCAACAAATCCACCTGTTGCCTTGTCCACTCGGCAACAAAGCAACAAAGCTATTTGTTGCCAGTAGCGGTAAAAAAAGAGGCGAGCTACATCGCGCCTGCGCAAGGCTCCTAACCCAGAGGTCGTAGGTTCGAATCCTGCCCCCGCTACCACTTTCCGAGAACCCTCGGCTTCCGATTGGAAGTCGGGGGTTTTTGCTGTGTAGATATCTTGTAGGGCATATTTCCATAGCCGATTCACTGTGAGGCATGCTGCGGGGCTGGCGCGTCTTCTAATACATTCGTGGTCCGCGAGAGTCGCCGTACCGGGCATCCGCCAGCCGGCAGTACTCCTCTCGGCTGGCGGATGCCATCGGAGGTTTGTCCAGATCGAGCTCCTCCGCGTCCTCCTCCTGCATCTGCCGCATCCGCATCGACTTGATCGACCCCAGATTACATTTCCTCGATCGCGATCTCGCTGCCGTGAAGATGGCTCTGCTCGTGCTTCTTCATCCAGTACTCTGTCTGATCACACAGCCGTTGCCCCAGATGCGTCTTCTGCTAGGCTTCCTCGATCGAGTCCTCGTCGGTCGGAGGCCCCAAGATCTCGTGCCACTCGTACAGTATCTCTGGCTCTGCATAGGTCGCCATTGTTGCTGTCTCTTCTTTCCGCTCTGGGTTTTCGTTGAAGTGCATGGTTGAACGTGTCGCACAGCTTCAGTGATTCTGTCACTGTCTGCTCGCCTATGGCAGGCCATGTGAGCTACCCTCTCGGTGAATCCGCCTCCATGGTGGACGGCAATGCTCGGCCGATGTCGAGCATGGGCACAGGACTAGCTTTTCGGCTGAGGACATGGGGTATCACGGTGCTGTGCGTCGCCGTCAGATTCTGTCGGTGGGACCGTATCGCCGAGTGATGATGGCCTTCCTCCAGAGCCTCGTGGATGATTCACGCGTTCGCTGCGATGGGGGCTCATAGTGTGCGCTACGTCGCCGCTCTGGCTGCCACGGCCGCGTGCACAGAGCTGGGCACCCCAGTGTTATGACTAGAGCGCTTCACATCCCACTGGATCGCCGACTCACAGTAGCTCTCATCGCCTCGATGGGAGTGTCTTATACACGAGATTATTCTCACTTTTGGGGTGCGAATAACGTAATGGGGAGGGGCCGTAGCGAGGAGATGCTGGAGATTTCCTGCTGCGCCTTACATAAGCCCGCCGAGCGGAACCGTTGATCACCGTTCTGCATGTGTAGCGTAGTGGGTAGTAGGACGTCACTTTCTTCCTCGAGGTCATAGACCCAGTAGTGCGCCTACCCAGTAGCTAGGCCTATCGCTTCCATTGCATTTCGGTGAGAGCGCTAGGTGTTTACCGCGGCTCTTTCCCTCAGAGAATGGACATTTCCCTTGTCGTCGACAACAGAACCACACGACTCCAATTCGGTACGGCATGCACTGCCGAAAAATAGGACACCCCTCATACCGGCGGTGGATTTCGATGAACACGTAGCCCCGTGGCGCACACGGAACCTCATCATCAGTGTCATTGTTCCCACGATTCTCGTCCTGGTCTTGGTTTTCTGTAGCGACATCCTCGTCGGGATCATGGGTGATCTTTTTGCCAGTGTCTCCTCCTTAGCTGCGATGTCCCCGATCAACATAGGCTCCACCCTCGGGCGCATGCTGGCTGTCCTCCTGTGCCTCCTGCTGTTCACCAAGGTGTTTCGGTTGCGGTTACCCGATCTGGGCATGGTCCGAGAGAACCGCTTCGGCACCTGGATCACGGGTGCCGGTTTCGGCTTCGCCGCGGTGACCATCGTCTACCTGCTCAACGTGATCGTCGGGGCCCTCGACGTCACGTTCACCCTGAAGGCGAGCGAACTGTGGATTCTTCTGCTCGCGGCTGTCTTCTTTGCGTTCCAAGGATTCTTCGAGGAACTGCTCTTTCGTTTCTTCCTCATCCCCGCCTATGCCGCGCGGCTCACCGTGGCAGGCGCCATCGGCCTCTCGTCGATCCTCTTCGCATTTATCCACCTGAACAATCCGAACCTGACCATCTTTGGTCTGGTGAACTTGGTGCTCTACGGCGTCGTATTCGGCACGATGTACTGGCGCACAGGTAACGCCTGGTTCGTCGCCGGCTGGCACAGCGGCTGGAACTTCGTTCTCGCCATGCTCTACGGCTCGCACGTCTCCGGCAACGCACTACCTGGCTCCATCTTGTCCTCGGCTCCGAGCGGCAGTGCACTGCTCAACGGCGGTGAGTTCGGGCTGGAGGGTTCCGTGCTCTCCACGGCCCTCGGCGTCGCGATCATTGCATGGTGCATCAAGACAAAGGAGAAGGACGCCAACGCAGTGGTGTCCAAGCGGGTGCGCTGAGCGCCCTCAGATCATCATTGATAGCTTGTTGCCGACTAGGGGATCCCGTGGGGATACCCTGATGATGTGTGAAGTGGATAGCGCGCACAGCAGGGAATTCGCCCGTGACGTGCACGTCGGACGCTATGCGAGGCCGTCTTGTCCGAGAGGGTGGTGTGGTTAATCCCGCGGCGCGAGTGTAACGCTCGTGCGTCGATAATGCCGAGAACTGGATTGCCCAGTGCGCCCCGCCTGGGGAACGCACTGGGCGCTGTTTAGCTTTGAGTGGTGATGCTCCAGCCGGAGGCTGCTTCGCGGCGGTTCCAGAAGCGGCGGTAGGGGCCGTTAGCGGCGTAGAGTTCGGCGTGGGTGCCGTGTTCGGCTATGTGGCCGTCGTCGCTGAGTACGATGATGTGGTCTGCTTCGCGTACGGTGTCGAGTTTGTGTGCGATGACGAGTACTGTTGCTTCGTCGCGGAGCTTGTCGACGCTGGCAACAATGTTGGCTTCGTTTTCTGCGTCTAGGGCGCTGGTTGCTTCGTCGAGAAGCACGATGGGTGCTTTCTTGAGCAGGGCGCGGGCGACGGATACCCGTTGCCGTTCGCCACCGGAGAGGGACCGGCCGCCCTCACCGACGCGAGCATTCCACCCATCGGGCAGTCGCTCGGCGATAGATGTCACCCCAGTGAGAGCAGCTGCTTGTTTCACCTCATCGTCGCTCGCTCCTTCCCGGCCAACCCGGATATTTTCCATCAGGGTGTCATCGAAGAGGTAGACGTCCTGGAACACCATGGAGATCTGTCGCATGAGTTGTTCCACGGTTTGTTCACGAACATCGACGCCACCGACGCGAACGGCACCGGAATCAACATCCCAGAAGCGAGAGATCAGTCGGGCAACAGTGGTTTTACCAGAACCCGAAGGCCCCACTAGGGCCACCATGGTGCGCGGCGGGACGTTAAAGGACACGTCGTGGATGACCGGGCTCTCGGCGTCGTAGCCAAAACTGACGTTGTCGAACTCGATCTCCCCGGGGGAGGGGAGCTCGGCTTCTGCGGATGGCTCAGAGAGAACCTCGGCATCGAGAATCTCCATTGCTTGATCCAATGGTGCTCGCGCCATGTCCATACCGATGAGCGTGTCCATCAGCGCATTGAGTACCTGGCTGTATCGCAGGGTAAGGCCGATAATGGCAATGGTCTGCAATGGGCCTAGGGTGTCGTTGATCGCGAGGCTCGCGGTCGCTGAGATCATCACCACCAGGACCATCTGCACGACACCTCCTGCCAGCGCAATCGGCACCAGTGACATCCACAAATCCCGCAGCCGGGCCTTGTCTTCGGCCTCGGTGGCCTGACGCAGCGGGGCGAATTCACTCGATCGGCCCGCCGCGCGCAATGCGGGCTGGCAGGCAGAAAATTCCACAATGCGGTGGGATACCTCGCGTGTCTTCGGCACGACATTGGCCGTGGACTTCGCTTTTAGCCACTGGGCTAGTCCATTGACGAGGAGGACCACGGGGATGAAGGCGGTGAGGGCCAGCCCTAATGTGGGGTCCCAGAACCATGCGCCGATGACGATGACGAGCATCGTTGCAGCATTGCTTAAGATGGTGGCCATCATGTGTGCCAGTGTTTGGCCAATGGACATGAATCCATCGGTGACCAGCTGGGATAGCCCGCCGGTGCGCTCCGAGCGGAACCAGCCAAGCGGCAGGGCAGCTAAGCGGTCGCCGAGGCGGTGGTGCAGGCTCGTAATCAAATCGAGGGCGACGTCATAGCCCACGACGGCCGATCGATAGCGCAGTACCGCGCTGATGAGTGCAAGGCCCGCCAGGATAAATAACCACGCGGTGAGGTCGAAGCCCCAACTCGTGCCGCCGACGGCCATCGTCATTGCCGTAGGCAGCAGCGCCAGCATGGCGAGACCATCGACCACGCCCATCGCGGTGGTGAGGGCCATGTGGCGGATGTTCTGGGACCGACCACGGTCGGTGAGGAGGCGGCGGATTGGTCCGATGAGGAGAGGACTGCGGATAACGGAGACGCTCACGAGACTGCTCCTTGCATGAGTTCGGTGACGGCGTCGGTAGTGACATCCGCGCCGCGAAGGATGGTGTGGATACGGCCGCCGACAAGGTGCACCACCATATCGGCTCCGACAACCGACTCCGGCTTATGTGCGATAACCAATACAGTGCGGCCGACGACGAGTCGGTTCAATGCTGCTTGAATCTCCGCTTCGCAGTCGGTGTCTGTTGCTGCTGTCGCCTCGTCCAAAACGAGGATCGGGGCGTCGGCAAGCAATGCCCGCGCGATGGCAATGCGCTGGCGCTGGCCGCCAGAAAGATCAGTGGTGATGGTGTCCAAGCCCAAAGGCAGGGAGCGAATATCCTCGGCAATCTGGGCGTCAGCAGCGGCCTGCCAGACATCCTCGAGGGAGGCATCGGGGCAGGCGAGAGCGATATTGTCGCGCACGGACATCTCCGGCAATTGTGGGTCTTGGAGCACGAAGGACACGCGCTCATAGAGCTCTGCGGTAGGAATATTCCGTACGTCTGCACCACCAATTGTCACCGTGCCAGAGGTGGGATCTTGGAAGCGTGCCACCATTGTGGCCAGCGTTGACTTACCGGAGCCCGACGGGCCGATGAGCGCAGTGACAGTGCTTGGGGTCAGCGTCAGGGAGACGTCGGAAAGCGCCGTATTCTCGCCATAAGAGAAGGAAACATTGTGGAACTCCACGGTGTTATCGCGCGGATGTTCCGGCTCGTCTGGCGGAGTCAGAGAGGGACTGTTTAACACGTCCTTGACGCGTAGCGCGGCGTTGCCTGCCATCTGATAGGCCCACATGGAGGTGCTCATCGTGGTGATGGCCAAAGGAACCATCAGGGCGATAAGGCTGGTCGCAATCACATCGGCCGGATTGACGTAGCCCTGGGAAACCAGCCAAGCGCCACCGCCGAGGTTGATCAACACGAGCACCGACACACTGATCGTGGACTCAGCCAAGCCGGAGATGCGCAGCATCGGCCCCACCCAGTCGAGATAAAACTTGCTGAAGGTGTTGGCGGCATCCCGGTAGCGGCGGTGCGCCTGGCCGACCCTGCCGAAGGTTTTCACCACGGCGATGCCATCGGCGAATTCGGTGGCAGTCGCCGAGACGTTGCCGAGGTGGTCGTCCATGCGGGCGGTCTTTTCTCCCATGGACGACATCATCCAGGCTTGTACCGCGATGTAGATCGGCAGCGTCGCGATAGACAGCAACCCCAACCGCCAATCGACGATAAAGGCATAAACGACCAGTGCGATGGGGGCGATAACAGCTGCGGTGCTTTCCGCGGGGGCATGTGCGACGAGCATGTGCAAGGTTTTGACATCGTCCTGCACGGCCTTGCGTACTCGGCCAGAGTTTTTATCGCTGAACCACGCCAGTGGGGCGTGCGAAATGTGTTCAATGATGCGGTCGCGCAGAATTCGGTTGAGCTTAAGATCCGCGAAGTGGGTGACCGCCAATCCCAAGGTGAACAGCAGGATCTGCAGAATGAACGTGCCGATCAAGAAGTAGACGATGGTACGCACCCGGTCGGGGTCGGTAGTAGGTGAAAGAAGCTCCTCGCCGAGCCGGACCAGTGCGACATAGGGCGCGACCCGCAGTATTGCGGATAGTGCTGAGAGAATCCGGGCAATCCAGATCTGCTTCTGGATTGGGGAGAGGAATTCGTTGAGAGCGGCTTTTCCCGCCTGATATTTATTATCCATGTGTCTTCCTGTTGATATCTGGAAGGTGAACGACGTAATCCGCGCACTCCTCGATAAGTTCCTCGTCGTGGGTGATAACGATGACCACCGCACCAGCGTCGGCAAGCTGCCGCATCCGCTCAGCGATAGCGACCAGATGAGCCTGGCCGACACCCGAGGTGGGCTCATCGAGGATGTGTACCTGTTTGTTCTGGGCCATTGCTGAGGCAATGACGAGGCGCTGCCGCTGCCCGCCGGAGAACGACTGGGGGTGGCGATCCTCCAACCCGTCGAGATCGAGCTGGGCGAGAAGCGTGGCGACGTCGATAGCCTCACGCTCATTGGCGGTGTGGCCGAGGGTGATCTCGTCCTCCACGGCCGCGGCGAAGAGCTGACGGCTCACGTCCTGCATGACGATGTAGCTGGCCTTGGTGCGGGCGCCACTGCGCATGGGGGTGCCGTTGATGCTGATGGTGCCGCCGCGCGCCGGCGAACTCAGGCCGCACAAGAGGCGCGCCAGCGTGGTTTTACCGCAGCCATTTGGCCCGTTCAGGGCGGTGATAGCGCCGGCTGGGAAGGATGCCTCAGGGATATCGAGAATCTGCTTCGAGAGATAACTGAAGCGGATATTCTCCAGCTGCAGGCCAGTGCTGCCCTTCGGTGGCGCTGGGGGATGCGTGCCCTCCGGTGGGGTGATCCGGCGCAGCCCCAATTCGCGGCGCTGAGCGTCGGAAAGCGCAAAGAACTCTGCGCCGGTGAAGCGGTGTGCCAACCGGCCATCGCGGAAATAGAGCACCTGGTCCGCGAGGTCGCGGAGGAAGTAGAGGCGGTGCTCAGCGACGACGATGGTGCGCCCAGTGGCTTTTTGGTGGGCGAGGATATCGTGCAAATCGTCGATGGCATCCGGGGAGAGATTGGATGAGGGTTCGTCGAAAAGAAGTACCGGTGCGTGGCTGGCGATTGCGGCGGCGCAGGCAACTCGCTGAGTTTGACCGCCAGACAGTTCGTTGAGTTTACAGCCAATGAGGTGCTCTGTATTGGTTTCTTTCACCGCCGCGCGAATGCGGGCGATGGTGTCCTCGGCCGGAATCCCGAGGTTTTCATTGCCGAAGGCCAGCTCGCTGGTGACCTCGTCGGTGAAGAACTGGGTGCGGGGATTCTGAAACACCGTGGCGGAGGTGAGCAGCGCATCGTGCAGCGGCTGGTTGGGGACATCGGTACCACCCACCGTGACCGTGCCGGTGAGTGTGCCGAGATGGAAATTGGGTACCAGCCCATTAAGAAGGCGTAACCCGGTGGTTTTTCCCGAACCAGAGGCCCCGCATAGCACTGTGAGCGTGCCAGCTTCGGCGCTGAAGGTGATATCGCTCAGGCCATGCTCGGTGAGTTCACCGTTGGTGCCGAAGGTGTAGCGGAAATGAACGTCCGCGACGCTGATAGTCATAGCGGCAGCTCCCAATCGCTTTGAGCAAGGACGATGAGGGCAATAACGGCGACGATGAGGACAGCGTCGACGGGGCGGAAGCGCGGTTGCATGATGGAGGTCGGCTTGCGCGGCCCGCCGAGGCCACGAATCATAGCCGCGGCCGCGAGCTCATCGCCGGCGCGGACCACAGTGGTCAGCAGGGGGATGACAATAAGTTCAGCGGTGCGTAGAGGGTGGGCCATCATGGACCAGCCGGTGGGGCGGATGCCGCGCAGTGTCATTGCATCGACGACGGCGCGCGCCTCGGTGGCGATAACGGGGAACATACGAAAGACCACCGCCAGCGGCACCACCAAGAAATTCGGTGCGTGTAGCCGCTTGAGCGCATCGATGAGCTCGGTGGGGCGGATAGAAGAGACAGCCCAGTAGGCGGCGGCGATGACCAACCCAAACCGCGATAACCAGTATCCGATACCGGAGAGCAGCGCCAGGGTGGTGGAGGCGCCGGCGTTGATGATGAGCTCGTAGCCGAACACGAAGAAGAGCCAGAAGATGAGGAACTCGAAGAAGGGTGTCGGTCGCCGCAGTGTCGCCAGTGCCGTAAACACGATGATTGCGGCGGCGATCTCTACTGTTCTCGTCGTCGCCCCCAGCGCCAGTGCGTTGATCGTGATGAGCGTCAGCAGCACCGTTCGGGGGTCGGGGCGAGACAGCGGACGCGGTTCGGGTATGGGTGTCATGCCAGACCAGCGCGCTGGAAATTACGGTGGCTCAGGCGCTGCCCAAGTAAGCCACCGAGGACACCGACGATGAACATGCCGATAGCCCAGATGAGTAGCACGGGGCCGTTGAGCACAGCGGAGATGGAGTCGGCGTACTCCGGGTTCATCCGCTCTGCGACATCAGCCCAGAATTCGTCGCTGTTGAAGATGACGGGTAGCCAGCCGATGACCAGCCAGATGCTGAACACGCCGTAGGCCAGGGGGAAATTCTTCATGGCCTTGAGGATTGCATCGGCGGCGAGGCCCAGCAGCGGGGCGAGGATGAGCATGGCCCACCAGTTGCCGAATGCGACAAAAAGGATACTGGTGATGAGCGCCAGCAGGGTCAGCGCACCGAATTTCGGGACGCGGGAGGCGTAGAGAGCCACAACCACACCGTTGGCCAGAATGCCAATGAGGATGCCGACGAACATGAAGGCCGGACCGGCTAATTCGACCATGCCGGTGAGCATGACGACCGCGATATACAACGCGGTGAATATGCCGACGTTGATGAAGTCTCTGGTGGTCATTAGGCGAGTCCTGCTCGTTGGAAGTTGCGTTCGTTGAGCTTCTTGCCCAACAGTCCCCCGATGTAGCCGAGGATGAACAGGGTGATGGACCACATACCGATGATCCAGTTGGAGAACAGCTCGCGCATCTGATCGATGTACTCGGGCCCCATCTGTTCAGCGAGGTCCGCGTAGTACTCGTCGGCGTTGAGGATTGCGGGTACCAAGGGGCCGATAAACCACAGAGTGAAGATGGCGTAGGCCAGCGGGAAGCTCCTGCTTTTGATGAAGTCAGCAGCTAAACCCAACAGAACACTGATGATGATAATGCCCCACCAGTGGGCAGTGATGACGAAGAGCAGACTGATGATGAGGCCGACAAGCGCAAGTGCCCCCACCTTTGGTACTCGAGTGGCGTACAGAGCGATGACAGCACCGTTGATCAGGATGGCCAGTGTCCAGCCGACGAACATAAAAGCAGGGCCTAGGAAACCCACCAAGCCGACCACGAAGAGGACGGTGTAATACAGGGCGGCGAAAACACCGACATTGATGAAATCACGAGTTGTGAGGGTCACGAGCCCTACCTTAGCCACTAGTTAGTGAAGCCTAGCCTATCATATATGTTCTCGATGGGCATTAAGTCTGGCCTGGGTCCTTTGGGTGGGTCGTGGACGTCCAAGGAGGATCCGCACGTGTATATGGGCTCGCTAAGGTGTGCCGCATCCTATGAGCAGAGGGGATAGCGTGATCAGGACATGTTGTGTGCCGAGGGTGTGCGAGCGTTCACGAGTCGAGCGAAGCCCCTATGGCGGGATGTGAATAGATGGAAGGCGAGCCCGTCCCACTGCGGGCCTAATGCTTCCTCAAGGAAGCGCAGCCTGTGCGTGGTTTACCGATGAGAGGTTCCGCTGGGAGATGCTGGCGAAGGAATAAAAAGCGACAAGCCGGCGGTTTCGATCTGTGAGCAATGTGATTGGGCCGGTTCGCAAGGCTAGTTCAGTAGAGGTGATGGGCTGTGCGGGAAACGTGCTTGCGGGGTGGGGCGGCCACGCAGGCGGCCACTGTGACCTCAGTGCCTTGAAGGAATAAAAGCTGTGTCTCACTGTTGTAGCAGGCATGGATAACACGTCTTCTCTCGTTCACAATTTGATTGCACAACGCCGCACCATTCGCGCCTACGCGGACACACCAATCCCAGATGTGGTGCTGGATCGGGTTGTTTCCTCGGCGCTGGAGGCACCGAGTGCTTTCAACCTGCAGTTGCGTGATGTCGTGGTGGTTACTGATCCCGAGCTGCGTCAGGCGCTCACGGATTCCTCGGGGCAGCAACAATTTGCGGATGCCTCGGCGGTGCTCATCTTTGTGGGCCGCATGGAGATGTGGCCAGAGGATGCCGAGGAGATTCTCGGAGCTAAAGCGGACTATGTTCGCGGCTACAAGCAACAACAATCGGCAGGGCAACGTCGACAAGCCGCGATTATCGACGCCACGCTCGCAGCCGGCACCGCTTTGCTGGCGGCGCAGGCGGAAGGATTGGCCACTAATCCCACCACTGGGTGGAACGACGATGCGGTCAAGGAGATCATCGGCCTTGGTGGGCGAGACGATCGCAGCGTTGCCGTGATCGTGGCGATGGGGTATCCCGATCCACAGGTGGAGGTGCCGGCTCATCCTGGGCGCAAGGCGGACCGGCGGGTGGATAATAGCTACGCTGGCTAGCGCGCGCTCGGGAGGTCGCCCGTGCTCTATCGCTTGGTGGGTGGGAAGGCGTAGTTCTTGGGGCTGGGGTGTCTTTCCTGTTGAATTTCTCGATTAAAACGCATAGTTAGTTTTTCACTGCCTCTCTCTAGTGTCATGTATTTCGCTATAGAAGGTGGTGTTTTTATTCTCTGTACCTGCTTGAACTCTTCGCGGTAGTGTCTACGTGCTACGGGTGTCAAATAGTTTTTAGGCTGCATACTCTTCGCTCTATGATCCCTACGTTCCGTTCCTGCGGGGGGCCGGAGAGGGGCGCAGGCACCTGTAAATGCGGGCGTGTCAGAAAAAATTCCATAGCGAGGCTAACGCTGAATCTGAGGTAACCCTTTCTTGCTGCGATAGGGGACGCGACAGCAAAGGGGGTTTCGAATATCTAGTGACTTATAGGTAGGAATGCGCAGCTGAGGGCCGTGATAGTAGCGCCTTGGGTCGCTAGGGAGAGGGGGATTGATTCAAGAGGTGGGCCCGTGAAGGCAGTGCGTGGCGGAGTTAGTGGCGGCTCCAGAGGGGGTTCCCGAGTGGGGTCTGGGGG
>NZ_PQMR01000015.1:0-47016 GCF_008930935.1 Corynebacterium sp. 11A | reverse complement strand
CCTGCACCCACCCCGCCCCAGCCGGTAGAGGAAAGCCCGGAGGATGTGGAAGAGTCCTTCGCCCGCGTAGGGGTCGCGGTCGCTATAGTCGCTCGGCTCCTCCGGCTCGGGCGGCGGGGGTTGCTGCCCGGGCCGGGCATGAGGGTTGCCGCGGGCTGCCCTTTCCTGCCAGCGTCGCCGCGGCGGGGCCTCCTTCTTCTTTTCCGGTTCCGGTTCGCGCACCGGCGCGGCGGTGCCGGGCTCGGGAGGTAGCTGCGGGGGCACCCAGCCACCGGGCGCACGTCGGGCGGGGCGGGCCGGTTCCCCCTCGTCTGCGTCGCTGTCCTCGGACTCGGTGGGCGTGGCCGCAGGGGCCGGCGCGCGCGTCCCGATCACGCAGCTGACTGTCACCGTCGCGCCCGTCACCTGCTCGACGGCCTGGGCAATCACCGCGGCGTGCTCGGGCGCGGAGAGCCGCGCCGCCAGCGCCCCCGTGTGGTGGCCGAGCTGCAGCGTCTCCGGGGTCTCCTTCAGTACTTGGGCCTCGGCGATCATCACGCCCGTACGCGCATTGGCGCTGAAGATCGCGCTGCGAATCTCCGGCCACTGCTGGGCAATGCTCTGCTGTGTGTCCGTAGCGCTTGTCGACGCCTCCTCGCTGCGCTCTTCCCGCTCCGGCGTGGCAGTGGACTCTGCGGTGGCTTCAGCGGCGGGCTCCGGTGCAACAGGCGTGGGTTCGGGCTGCTGCGGGGCCGCAGCCCGTGGGGTTGCAGCGGGAGCGGCTTTCTTCTGTTCTGCTTTCTGCTGCTCTTGCTGCTCCCGCTGCTCGCGTTCCCGTTGTTCCCGCTGCTCGCGCACGGATTTACGCTCAAAGCGTCGGGATGGCTTTTTCTCCTCGCCTTCGCTCTGGCCGCCGCGCGGCACGGCAGCAGCCCCAGCCGCAGCTGTGGCTCCGCCGGCGGTGCCGAGGGCACTGCCGGCGCTTCCCGCGGTGGCGGCGGGCAGCATGAGCTTGGCGCACATGACCTCCAATAGGAGCCGCGCGGAGGTGGCGCCACGCATATCGCTGAGCCCCTCGTTGGTCAGCGCGGCCATGCGAGCCAGCTGTTCTGGGCTGAAGCGTCCGGCCTGCTCGGCCAGCACCTCTTCGCGCCCAGTGGGCACATCCACCAGCCCGTGGTTCATGGCGTCGTGCACGGTGCGCACCACCATGAGATCGCGCAGGCGGTTGAGCAGGTCGAGGGCGAATTGGCGGGGCTCGAAGCCGCCTTCGATCACGTCGTCGACGGTGGCAAACATGGCGGAGTAATCTTCGCTGGCTAGGGCCTCCACGGCGGCGTCGAGAAGCGAATCATTGGTCACTCCTAGCAGCAGCACGGCCTGCTCATAGCTCAGTCCCTCCGGCCCGGCGCCGGCGAGCAGCTGGTCCAGAATGGACAGCGAGTCGCGCGGGGAGCCACCGCCTGAGCGGATCACCAGCGGGTACACGGCGTCATCTACTTGGGCGTTCTCGGCCGCCACGGTGCGTTCCAGCAGCCCGCGCATCGCCATGGGGGTGAGCAGGCGGAAAGGATAGTGGTGGGTACGCGAGCGGATGGTGCTGATCACCTTTTCCGGCTCGGTGGTGGCGAAGATGAAAATGAGGTGCTCCGGCGGCTCCTCCACGATTTTCAGCAGCGCATTGGAGCCCTCGGTGGTGATCATGTGCGCCTCGTCGATGATGAACACCCGATAGCGGGACTCTGCCGGTGCGTAGTAGGCGCGATCGCGCAGCTCACGCATATCGTCCACGCCGCGGTGGCTGGCGGCGTCGAGTTCGGTGACATCGAGGTTGCCGGGCCCACCTGGGGCCAGGGACACGCATGAAGGGCACACCCCGCAGGGAGTGGAGGTGGGGCCGTTTACGCAGTTTAAGGAGCGCGCCATGATGCGCGCGGAGGAGGTTTTACCGCAGCCCCGCGGCCCCGAGAACAAATAGGCATGGTTAATGCGGCCAGAGTCGAGCGCCACCGACAGCGGTTGGGTGACGTGCTCTTGGCCGACAACTTCTGCGAAGGACGCGGGACGGTACTTGCGATAGAGAGCCACGGTACGGAAGTGTACCCGTTTACCTTCTTCTCTCCCCCGCTGTGTGGCTACTCGCCGTACACCCGGCGCGGGGCAGCTCAGCCGCTGCGGCGGCAGTGGGCGTCGGCACGCATCGCCATGCTGGGATGGGGCTAAACTGAGGGGTTATGAGCCTTCAGACGAGTCTGTCCATGCCGGCTGGGCGCGGCCATCTTGAGTCCGCGCGTCACTCCAGCGGGGAACTGCTGTTCATGTCAGAGCTGGCGGATTTCAGCGAGAATAGTTCGATTCGGGGCGGGGTTCCGGTGATCGCGCCGTGGTTTTCGAAGGATCTGGGCCACGATGAGCTGCAGCACGGCTGGGCGCGGCGCATCCAGTGGGAGGTGCAGGACACCACCGGCGGCATCGACGCCCGCTGCACCCACGATGGCTGGGATCTGCGGTTTTCCGCGCAGCACACCGAGCAGGGTTTCGCGCTGATGCTGCGGGCGCACAATCTCACGGAGTATCGCCGCCTCATCCAGCTTGCGTTTCACCCCTATTTTTTGGTCGATGATGTCACCGGCACGGAGGTCCTAGGCGCGCAGCGCCGCTGGCTTTTCGACGGCACCGCCACGGACGAGCGCGTCGCCACCGAGCAGTATTCTCCCTTCACCATCAGCGATGGTGCGCGCACGCTGACCATCACCTCCCAGGGCACCGATCACGTGGTGGTGTGGAATCCGGGGGCGGCCGCCGATGAGAACATCGGGGATCTGCAGCAGGGCGATTGGAAGCGCTTTGTGTGCGTGGAGCCGGCGCTGCTGGGCCCAGACTCGGCGGGGCATTCGGTGGGGCCGGAGGATTGGGCCGCCATCGGCATGACGGTGAAGGTGAGCTAGCCCAGCTTTCCTACCCGCTGATACACCACAGCCACCGACTGCCCTAGTGGCGAGTCGGTGGCTGAGCTATGCGCGGCTCTGTGGGCGTTTAGACCAACAGTTCGGCGATCTGGATGGTGTTCAGCGCCGCGCCCTTGCGCAGGTTATCGCCGGAGACCACGAGGATCAGGCCCTTGTTATCGTCCACGGTCTGGTCCTGCCGGATACGACCCACGAGCGAGGGGTCGGTGCCGGCGGCGGCCAGCGGGGTGGGCACGTCTACCAGCTCCACACCGGGGGCATCGGCCAGCAGCTGCTTGGCCTCCTCCACACTGAGAGAGTTCTCAAACTGGGCGTGGATGGTCAGGGTGTGGCCAGTAAAGACGGGGATGCGCACGCAGGTGCCGGAGACGCGCAGCTCGGGGATGCCGAGGATCTTGCGGGACTCGTTGCGCAGCTTCTGCTCCTCATCGGTTTCGAGGGAGCCATCGTCGACCATGTTGCCGGCCAGCGGCACAGCGTTGAAGGCGATCGGGGCCACATAGGGGCCGAGATCGGTGGGGTTGAGCACGGAGCCGTCAAGGGCGAGCTGCTCGGCGGAGGCCTCCACTGCCCGGGTTTGCTCGGCCAGCGCCTGTACCCCGGCCAAGCCGGAGCCGGAAACAGCCTGATAGGAGGAGACGTGCAGCACCTTCAACCCAGCCTTGTCGTGCAGCGGCTTGAGCACCGGCATCGCGGCCATGGTGGTGCAGTTCGGGTTGGCGATGATGCCCTTGGGCACCTCGTTCTTGGCCTCCGGGTTCACCTCGGAGACGATCAGCGGCACCTCATCGTCCTTGCGCCATGCGGAGGAGTTATCCACCACGGTGGCGCCGGCTTCGGCGAAGAGCGGGGCGTACTGCTTGGAGGTGGAGCCACCCGCAGAGAACAAGGCGATGTCGATGCCCTGCAGCGATTCCACGGTGGCCTCGGCGAGGTCCTCGACCTGCACGTCCTTACCGTCATAGGTAAGGGTGGTGCCGGCGGAGCGCTTAGAGGCGAAGAAGCGGATAGCGTCAAGCGGGAAGTTGCGTTCTTCGAGCAGGATGCGCATCACGCGACCGACCTGGCCGGTGGCGCCAACTACTGCGACAGTCGTCATAGGGAATCAGCCGCCCTTTCTGAAGACGGTAGAGGACATACAGTGGCTACTTATGCTACGCGCGCCCCGTCTAAGGACCAATGATGGGCCCGTTATTCGGGTGAAATCTCACATCCCGCCGCGGCGGTGGCCTACTCGGGCTGGCCAGCGGGTGGAATCTTCTCCAGCACCCAGCGTCGAAACTGCTCCGCCGCAGGGGTGAGTTCCCCCGTGGCGCGCCACACGAGGCCGAGCTCGCGATAGCAGGCTGGGCGCAGCGGGCGCAGCACGAATCCCTGCTGGGCTGTCCCGCCGGTCAGATAAGGATCGTTCATCGGCAGCAGCGCCACTCCCAACCCCGCGCTCACCAACCCGGCCACGGTGGAGAGTTCCATGGAGTCGAAGGCCACCGGCGCGGTGATACCGGAGGCGGCCACGAGATCATCGAGCAATTGGCGGGTGCCATAGCCCCGCTTGGTGGCAATAAAGGGCTGACCGTCCACCTCCTCCATGGTGATCGGTGCCGAGCCAGCCGCGGCCAAGCGATGGCCGATGGGGCAAGCCACCGCCAAGGGCTGCCGGTAAAGCTGACGCCAGTGCAGGGCGTCGACGGCGACACCGCGGGGCTGCGGTCCCACTAGGGCCAGATCGGATTCATCTGCGTGCACCCGCTCGATCAGCCCCGAGGCGGGGCCTTGGTGCAGGGCGAAATGCACCCCTGGGTGGGCGCGGCGATAATCGCGGATGAGATCCGGCACCATCCACGTGCCCAGTGAATGCATGAAGTCGAGGCGGATGGTGCCATGTTCGGGGTCGAGCAGCCGCGAAATATCCAATTGGGTGGCATCGAAGCGCGCAACGATGCTCTCCGCGGCGCGGCGCAGCGTGTCGCCGCGGGTATTGATCACGAGGGTGCGGCCGCGGCGCTCAAAGAGTTCGGCTCCCACCTCGCGTTCGACGCGCTGGAGCACGCGTGTCACGGTGGGCTGGGCCATGCCGAGCTCATCAGCGGTGGCGGTGATGTGCTGATTGCGGGCGATGGCTACAAATACCCGCAGGTCCTCGATACTCACAGAGCTCATACACCCTCCCCGAGGCTATATACCGAAAATGCATAGAACTTCTCTTTTTTCTACATTTTACTAATCATCGCTGTTAGCGCACCATGGTGTGCATGTCCGTCACACCCCCGAGCCGCCCCACATCCGCGGACGGCACCAGCAGCGGCCCCGCTGCCACGCTGCCGCCTGGCCTCGAGCGCACCGACCCTGACTATCGCCGCGTCCTGGGGGCGACCCTCGCGGCGGGTCTCGCGGCCTTCAACACCCTCTACTGCACACAGGCGATGCTGCCGCGACTAACCACCGCCTTCGAGATAACCCCAACGATCAGTGCGCTCACAGTCTCCGCGACCACTGGCGCGCTGGCGCTGTGCGTAGTACCGGCCTCGATCCTCTCGGAGCGCTTTGGGCGGGGGCGGATCATGACGATCTCGCTGATCGCCAGCATCCTCATCGGACTGCTCCTCCCCTTCTCCCCGACGGCCACGTGGCTGATTATCGGCCGCGGTATCCAAGGGGCGATGATCGCCGGTGTGCCCGCAGTGGCCATGGCGCTGCTCTCGGAAGAACTCGCTCCCAACGCGCTAGCGAAGGCGATTGGCGTCTATATCGCCGGCACCTCCCTCGGCGGACTCTCCGGCCGCCTCATCCCCGCCGGTGTCCTGGAACTCTCCACGTGGCGGTGGGCGCTCGGGGCCAATCTGCTCTTCGCCGGCATCTGCGCGATCATTGCGATCATCGCCCTGCCCCCGCAGCGCCGCTTCCAACCAAAGAAGCTCCGCTTCCGTGGCGAGTTGCAGGCCATGGCCGGGCACTGGAAAAACCCGCGCCTCGCGGGGCTCTTCCTCATCGCCGGGCTGGCCATGGGCGTCTTCGTCTCGCTCTATAACTATGTGGGCTTCGTCCTCATCAATGATTTCGGCCTCAGCGAGGCATTGGTTGGCGTGGTCTTCCTCCTCTACTTGGCGGGCACGTGGTCCTCGGCCCGGGCCGGGGTGTGGAGCAGTAAATATGGCTCCGGCATCACCCTAGTATGCGGGGCTGGCACGTCCCTGATCGCGCTCCTGGTGTGCCTCACCCCGCAATTGGGCGTACTCATCGCGGCGATCCTGGTATTTACCGCCGCCTTCTTCGTCGTCCACTCCACGGCCTCGGCCTGGGTGGGCCACACCGCCGTCGAGAACCGCGCGGAGGCCTCCAGCACGTACGTGGCTTGCTACTACTTGGGCTCCTCCGTGTTCGGCTGGCTGTCTGGGCTGCTTTTCGACGCCACCAGCTGGACCGGGCTGATCCTCGGCTTGGCTGCGGTGAGCACACTCACCCTCGGTATTGGAGGAACGCTCTTTTTCGCTTCGCGACGCCCCCAACCATAAGCCCTCCCCTAATTGGAGGCCACATTTTCCACGGATAAACTCGTAGCTATGAATGCTGGTGTGCTCCCCCTGCCCACTCCGTCGACCCGCGCCGATACTCGAAGCCGCCGCGGCCGGCAGCGGGCGCTGCCCGCCACGGTGTGGCTAATCGCGCTTGTCTTAATCTCCGTGGCGCACCCCTTCATCCCCCATAACCAGTGGGTGCTCACTCACACCTTCACCTTGGGCGTTCTGAGCAACTCCATTCTCATCTGGTCCTGCCAGTTCAGCGACCAGCTGCTACACCTGCGTCCCACACCGGCCACCTTCCGCACCCGGGCGTGGATCATCGGTGGGTTAAACCTCGGCATCGTGGGCGTGCTGCTCGGCCAGCTGCTCACCCCGGCACTGGACTGGGACGCCCCCGTCCTAAGCCTAGGCGCCACGATCGTCGCCCTCAGCGTGCTGGCTAATGCCCTCCACCTCATCCTGCTACGCCGCAGCACCCGCCGACCGCAGCGCTTTGGCCCCTCCCTGTGGCTATTTGTGCTGGCCCATGGTGTCTTTGCCTATGACGTGCTCGATACCGTCCTCGCGCAGTTCAGCACGATCAGCGCCAAAACTGGCTCCACCGCGATCCTCGGGCACGTGATCACCAATGTCTTTGGCTTCGTCGGCCTGACCGCGGCCGGCGCAGCCGCACTGCTTTTCCCCACCATCTGGCGAGCCCAAGGCTCTTTTCGTTTCGATGGTCCTATCGCCTGTGTCCTCGGCGGCGGTATCGTGGCTGCCCTCTGTGGCCTGCGCCTGCAGCTTCTGCCGCTCGTCGGCGTGGGCCTGGCCATCTACACCCTCGGCTGGCTGGGACGTTGGCTCAGCTGGATTCCCGTGATGCGCGCAGTCCTCGCCGCCCCGCGCGATCGCATTACCTTCTCCTCACTGGGATTGGCCACCGCTCCCCTCTGGCTCATTGGCTCCACCGGCCTCCTCAGCGCCAGTCTGCTGCGCGGCCAGTCCCCCGAAATGCCCGTCCTAGCGCTCCTCGTGGGCTTCGCCGCCCAGTTGCTGATCGGTACCCTTTCCTTCCTGCTTCCCAGCATGCTGGGCGGTGGCCCAGCCCCAGTCCGCACTGGACTGTATCGGCTCCAAACCGCGGGGCTGCTGCGCTGGACCATGCTCAATGGTGGTCTGCTGATCTGGTTGCTGCCGCTGAGCTCTAGCTGGTTAAAAGTGGCGGCCTCGATCCTGGCCACCGGTGCCCTCGCGGCCTTTTTGCCGCTGCTGCTGAGTTCCCGGCGCGCCCAACGGGCGGTGCTGGCCGGCACCCGCGAAGGCCCCGCTCCACGCACCCACACCCCGGTGCATCAGATCACGGCGGGAATCGCCGTGCTGGCGCTGCTGTGCAGCCTCTTCGCACTCTCCTCTGCCCCAACGCCCGCACCGGCTTCCGGCATGGGCACCGCGGAGCACAGCGGCATCACTGAACTCACCGTGGAGGCACACGATATGCGCTTTAGCCCAGCAACACTCGCGGTACCGCGCGGGCACCGCCTGCTCCTGACTGTGCACAACACCGATAGCTCCCAGGTCCACGATCTGGTGCTCGCCACCGGTCAGGCAACCGGCCGTATCCCGGCGGGCGAATCGGTGCAGCTGGACGCCGGGGTGATTACGGGTCCGGTGCAGGGCTGGTGCTCGATCGCTGGACATAGGTTGCAGGGCATGACCCTGCAGATCACCGCCGATGGCGATGCAACCCCCCTCGGCGCCCACACACCCGAGGCCATCCCGTCAGCTGCGGCAGTCACCCCGCCGGAGAAGATCGACCCCGACATGGTCGCCGACCCAGAGCTTGCCCCTGCGCCGTCATCCACGGTGCACCGCCACACCATAGAGGTCAGCGAAACGGAGTTCCACATTAACGACCGCACTCGTGGGCGCTGGACCTTCAATGGCGGACTGAGCGGGCCGACCCTCCGCGGTCGCGTTGGCGACATCTTTGAGATCACCCTGATCAACAACGGCTCGATGAGCCACTCCCTAGATTTTCACGCCGGAATGGTCAGCCCCGACGAGGTAATGCGCGATATCGCCCCAGGAGAGCAACTGCTGTACCGTTTCCGCGCCGAACACGCAGGGGCCTGGCTCTATCACTGCGGTACCGCGCCCATGTCGCTGCATCTAGCAGCTGGGATGTTCGGCGCCGTCATCATCGACCCACCCGATCTAGCGCCCGTGGATCACGAGTACATTCTGGTCCAGTCCGAGATCTATGGCCTCGACACCACCGCGGAGCATCCGGTAGACGAGGCCGCACTCCAAACCCTGCAGCCCGACGCCACGGTATTTAATGGCCTCGAGTTCGCGTATATGGCCGCGCCTCTGACCATGCAACCTGGTCAGACTGCACGTTTCTGGGTAGTCAATGCGGGGCCAAATATCGCCAGCAGTTTCCATATTGTGGGCACCCAGTTTCACACGATGTATAAGGAGGGCGCCTACCAGCTGCGCGACGCCGCGGGCAGTGGCGGCGGCCAGGCGCTAGGCCTGTTGGCCGCCCAAGGTGGATTTGTGGAGGCCCGCTTCCCTGAGGCCGGAACCTATACTTTTGTGAATCACCAGTTCATCGACGCAGAGCGCGGCGCCAAGGGCCGTATTATTGTCAGCGATCAGTAGCAGGGGCATATCCGCGACCCACCTGCCGCTCGCACCGTTCGAGGAATCTGAGAAACCACACTGTAGACTTGGGCACAGAATAAAGAGACACGGTATTCTCACCAGCAGAAGACAACGTCCCACACCTGTGGGGCTCAATGCAACAAGGAGTGCAGCATGGGTTTGTTCCGCACAATCCGAAAGGCACGCTTAAAGTCCAAGGCCGAAATCAAGGCGGCTAAGGCGCGCGCCAAGAAGGAAGCCAAGGAGGCCGCAAAGCTGGAGTACAAGCGCGATAAGCTCCTAGCTAAGCAGGAAAAGAACCTGCTCAAGGCCGATCGCAAGGGCATGAAGAACAAGCGCAAGCACGAGCGTAAGCGCGCCCAGCAGGAGCTGAATAAGCTCAAGGCCGGCAAGTTCAATAAAAAGAACGCACAGCGTTATGCCGGTTTCGCCCGCACCTTGGCGCCGCTTCTGCTCCCGCTCGTCTATCGCGGTATCACCTGGCTCAAGGAGCAGCGTATTCAGCAGCGCTCCCGCAAGCTGGGAGTCGCGCCGGACCAGCTGGCACAGTTCAATGGCCACGGCGCAGCCGTCAAGGCCCGCATCGCGGGCATCAGCGCCAACATGGAGAAGTCCTCGTTGCCCCGTGGTTTTGTGATGGATGTAGAGGATCGCCTGAAGGAGCTGGATGCAGCCGTGGATAACGCGGAATTTATGACCGTAGAGCAGCGCCGTCGCTCCCACTCCTCTATTAATCGCGACCTCGACCAGATCATGCACGAGATCAATTCCAAGCTGAAGTCTTAACGCCCGTCTCGCGGCACTCACCCTCCTACACGCCCCACGCTGGCCCCCTCATACCGAGGAGCACCAGCGTGGGCGATTTTTTCGATAAAAAAGCTGCATCCCGTTTAGGTTTCGCTCAGTAATTATGGACATCATTCTCATATAAAATATATACGCAATGTGTTTTTTGCTCGAAATTAATTGCAAAGACAATTCTTCTTGTATTATTGTCAATAGGTAGCAAACGGTGTCGGATATGCCCTATACATAGCGCGCCGCACACAGCTACAACAAAGACAGCAAACGCAGAATCGTTGGAGGAGAGATAGAAAAATCATGGCCCGTAGAGAAGTCACCCAGTATTTTGATGATCTCGATCAGACCCCATTGGAAGAGGACGCCGTCCATATCGTCCACTTCGCCGTCGAGGGTCGCGAGTATGTGCTGGATTTGTCGGCAGAGAACGCCGCCAAGTTCCGCCAGGACCTGCAGCCGTACATGACTGCAGGTCGCGCCGTGAGCGCGGCAGGTCGCGGCCGCCGCAAGGCCACCGCCGCGACGGGGCGGAATAACCAGTCCCGCGAGATCCGCAAATGGGCGCAAGACAATGGCTACAAGGTCGCCGCCCGCGGAAAAATCCCCCAAGAGGTCTACGACGCCTACTATGAGGCCCACGCCAAGTAGAGTTTTAGGTGGATTTTCCTCTCTGAGTCCAACTCAGCCCCCTCACCGTACTGATCCCAGTAACGTGGAGGGCTGAGTTTTTTTATTCGCACTCCCTAGTCGAAGGATGGACCCCGTGACTATTTGCCACCTCCGCCAACTCCCGCTTATATTCGGCACCGTTATGGCCCTTGGTCTGGCAGGATGCACCGATTCCTCTCCCGTCCCAGGCCCACAACCCGATGCGGCGGAAGACAGCAGCGAGGAGGCGTCGACAAGCGATGTGCAGCCCACCCTAGCAGTGGACACTCTTCCCGAGGTACCCCGTGGCACAGGCGAGGAATGCCCCTATCTGGATACACAATTTGTGGCCAACACTAATGGCCAGCGCGTGCTCGATCAGGGCCTGGACACCCGTTTTGACCCCCCAGCCTGCGTTTTTTGGTCCTATGGGGATAATCCACAGGTGCTGGTGAGTGTGCGACATAACGAAAATGAGGCCATCGCGCGCCAGGTGGTGGATTGGGCGGCGCCGGTGAATTCCACCGAGCCGGCCGAGCGACCCGCCGGTTTTCAGGGCGGGCGCGGCAGCCTCGGTACGTCCGGGCTAGAAGGGTACTCGGTGTACGCGGTAGCGAAGGGCACCACCAGCGTGGTGGTGTTCAGCGATCAGGAACAAACCATCAAGCCCGAGTCGATTGCGGAGCAAGTCATCTCTGATCTCGGGCTTTAGGGCTTAAACGGATACGTCGTTATACGGCAACAGCGGCGAGATCATCGGGAACACTAGGTTCATCAAGAGGAAGAACACGCCGACGAGAAGAGCGATGAGCAAAATAAGCTTCACCGGCCACGGGCCGGGCAGCAAGCGCCAGATCCATCCATACATTTAGCGTTCCTCCAGCTCCGGCGGAGTGAATCCGCCCTGTTTATCGTAGTGGGCCACGTGCATGGCGTGAATAATCATGCGCTCTGCATTAGAAAATTGCGGGTGACAGGTAGTCATGGTCATCAGCGCCTCGGCATTAAGGGCAGCTGGGTCATCATCCGTCACCCCAGGGATGGTCTCAAGAACTGAGACGTTAGTCGGGGTAGTGATGGTGCGACCATATACCGAGTGATAGTCGCCCGAAGCGATGCGCTGTCGTTGCTCTGGGGTGAAGCAGTCCGTGCGCTGATCACCGTCACCCATCGGCAGCACCCGATAGACCTCCCACGTGTCCTGGGTCTCCACCACCACGGCATCACAGGTATTGAGCTTGCCGAGATCGTTAAATGGCGCGCCCTTGCCCACGCGGTGGCCCGCGATGGCGAAGTTGCCAGCCTCGCCGGGCATCTCGGTCTCGGTATAGCGGCCCGGACCCGAGAGCAACGTGTGATCGTCGGTGCCTTCCAGAATGGCGAAATGATAGTCCGAGCCGAAACTCGGTACATACATGCGCGCGAAGGCATCGCCCAGTTCGGGCACCTTCTTCTGACGCGGATTCGACCACTGGTGATCCAGCTCTTCATTGGCAGCAGCCTGCTTCTTGCCCGCTTCGAGATTGGTCCAATAGGCCTCGTAGTAAGCAAAGAGCAGGATCAGGACACCGATGGTCAGTAACAGCTCACCAAGGATCTGCACGACACCGGGGCCGTGAGAGCTCGGGGCACGGTGACAACCGGGGCGGGGCCGGCGGGAAGCCCGCGCTGGCCTTCCAGATTCAGGGACAGGGGCGCTCATAGATGGACATTTTAAGCCAGAGTGTCAAGGAGAGCACTATTCACACTGCGCCTCCAGAGCGATAGTGAGCGGATGAGCAGCAGACATAGGATGTGTTTTTAGACAACTCATCGACCTCACCTGCAGTCCTGGGGTGGGAACACACTGGCAAGCCTATAGAGTTATGAGGGAGATTTTATACTTATTATCAGTAGGAGAATTCGATGGTTGATGCTCTCGTATTCCCCGTGTCTGGGGTAATGAAGCTCTGGCATATCCTGCTTCATGATGGGCTCGGGTTGAACGAATCCCGCGCCTGGCTATTCACCATCTTCGGCCTGATTATCACCGTCCGACTCTCCATCTTCCCCTTCTTCTGGAAACAACAGAAGAACAGCCGCATGTCCTATAAGCTGCGCCCCCAGCTCGCGGCGCTGCGCAAGGAATACGGGCTGGTAACCGATCCCGTCAAACTCAAAGAGCAAAAGCGCAAACGCAAGCAGCTCTACAAGGAGAATCAGTACTCGGCCACGGCCGGATGCGTGCCAGCGCTCATCCAGATCCCCGTATTCATTGGCCTCTACCGGCTCATGCTGCGCATGGCGCGGCCCTCCGATGGCATCGAGTCTGCCCACCACCCGCCTATCGGCATGCTCAGCTCCGAGGAGATGGCGAGCTTTTTGCAGGTACGTATCCGCGATGTTCCCATCGCCTCCTACGTGGCTATGTCTGATGAGCAGTTTGCCCTACTCAACACCAGCCACGACCAAGTTTTTCGCTTCGTGCTGCCGCTGGTGATCTGCGCTTCCGTGTTCACCACGATCAACATGGTCACTGCCTCGATCCGAAACTACTTCACCTTGGACTTCAACTCCCCGAGCGCGGTGAAGATGCAGAAGTTCATGCTGCCCTTCATGTTTATGGCGGCCATCTTTCCCATCTACTTCGGTCTGCTCGGCCCCTTCCCCGTGGCCATCGCCATCTACTGGTTTGGCAATAACCTGTGGACGCTCACCCAGTCCATGACCACTATGGCGATCATGCACTACCGCTACCCGCTGAGCGAGGAGTTCATCGCACACCGCGACCAGGGGCGCGACAACTATCGCAAGAAGAAAGCCTTTTTCCGGCAACGGAAATGGGGCGTGCGACGCCGCCGGCTGCAATGCATCACCGCTGGTAAATCCAAGCGGGCACAGCTGCACAAAGAGATCGCCATGATCGAAGAGCGGGGCAAAGCCTATGACGAGGCGGTAGCCAAAGCCAAGGCCCAAGCCAAGCAGGCCGCCAAGGCGCTCCGCACTGCGAAGAAAGAACACAAGCGGGCCCTCAAGCGCGGCGAGCCGCTACCGCCGCCAGCAGCCGCCACCACAGACGCTGAGCAGCAGGGGCAAAAGGAGCAGAAGCCGACGCCTCCCCAGAAATCGAAGCCACGGATGATCACGCTGCGGCTCGACGAGGAGACGATGGGCGCACCCACTGCCAGCACCCGCCGGCAGGCGCCACGCACGGTACCCGCCATGGCGGAGATCACCCGCGCAGCGGACACGCCCGCACAGTCTGTAGCGCCGCAGCAGGAGTCGAACGCGACTGCACCGGCGCAGCGCCCCATGCGGCGGGCAGAGCCCTCCTCGCATGTTTTGCGGCGTAAGGATACAGCCACCGGCCCCAAGCAGCGTGTGATGCGGCACCTGAAGCCCCATCACGGGCGGCACCGCATGGCCGATGTGAATAAGCCGCGGAAACCGCGGCAGAGTTAGACGTCGATAAGCACTAAATGGCGTAGTCGGCGGGCGGCGCACCGAGCAATTGCTTCGCCAGATCGCGGGCAGTGAGGAGCGGCGCGATATCGTGAGTGAGCTTCGCCCCGGCGAGGCCGCCGTCGAGGAAGATGAGCAATTGGTTGGCTAGGGACTCGCTGGGGTAGCCGTTTTTCTCGGTCAGTAGCGCAGTCATGGTCTCCTGCAACCATTTCCGATGGGTTAGAGCGGCGTTGATGATGCCCTGCTCGGATTCATTTTCGGGTCGGGGATACTCGCTAGCGGCATTTTGAAAGTGGGAACCGCGGAAGTCTTTACCTGGTTCGTCCTCGATGACCTTCGTAAAAAACGCGAGGATTTTCTTCTCGGGGTCCTCGAGATCGGCAACGCGCTCTTCCCAGTCAGTCCTCCAGTCCTGGTCGAGGGCCTCAAGATAGGCGATCACAAGGGCGTCTTTTGAGCCAAAAAGGGAGTACAGGCTTGCCTTGGCCACATCTGCTTCGCGGAGGACTCGATCGATGCCAATCACGCGGATACCCTCGGTGGTAAAAAGCGCAGTGGCGCTGGCGAGAAGCCGCTCCCGTGGGCTCGGGCGATTCTTGCGCCGTGCCCGACCAGGCTTCTTGGTTCCTGCACCTTTTGCTGCTGCCATCGCTTTCTCCGCTCACCCTTCCTTACTGTGTGCCACACGAGAGGTTCCAGCGCGCCGAGCGCCCCCCTGCGCGATATAGACGCACCGGTCTGTTTTATGTCTCTCCTAGCAGCATATCGTGTTTGTGGCGGGCCGTGGTAGCGAATCGGCGACAGCGTGAATCTGCCCAGCGCTGGGCGCGCTCTACGGGGCGCACCTTCAGCCCTCAGCGCATGAGAAAAGCCGCCGGGTTCATCCCGACGGCTTTATAAGCGTGATCTCGCTGTCACATCCTCTGCGAGGAGGCTGTGCGAGGGATCAACTAGTTCTTCTTGATCTTGCCCACGACCCACAGGAGGAGCACAGCGCCCAGCAAGCAGGTGAAGAAGCTGAACCACCAGCCGCCGGACTCCACGTCCAGGGCGAGGCCGAGAATCAGGCCACCAATGAGGCCGCCGGCAACGCCGACGAGAATGTTCATGCCAATGCCCATCTGGGCATCGGTGCCCATGATCTTAGAGGCAACCCAGCCTGCGAGGCCGCCGATAATGATCCATCCGAAGAATCCAAGTCCAAGCATGTTATGTCCTTTCTTAGCGATGCCCGCCTTGTGCGAACATCAATATTTTTTTCATACATAGGTTGTATGGTGCTCCTACCCGTTTTACAGAGCAGAAACTCTAAAAGCTAGCCACAGGACATTCCGCACTCAAATCTTGTCCAAACCTTAATCTTAGGTTTGGCTTTATTCAGGATCGGAATCTGGGCGGACCACCATCATCGGGCACGGGGCGGACTGCAGCAGGGCCCGCGAGGTGGAACCGAGCAGCATGCCCTTGAAGCCGCCGCGGCCATGCGAACCGACCACCAGCAGCTGGGCGCCTTCGGCGGCGTCCACCAGCGCGCGTACCGGGCGATCGCGGGTAACGATCTTGTTCACCTTCACGTTCGGGTAGCGCTCGATGAAGGGAGCCAGACGCTCGTCCAGCATTTCTGCCTGCTCTCGCTCCACGCTCGCCCACTGCTGCTGAGCAGCGGCGAGTCCAGCAAGGGAGGTTTGCACCTGCATATCCATCCAAGTGTGCACAGCGTTCAGCTCAGCGCCGCGGGCATCCGCCTCAGCGAAAGCGTAGGCGGTGGCTTTTTCCGAGACTCCCGAGCCATCCACACCGACAACCACGGGGCCGTACTTGGTGGAATCCAGCACTTGGCTGTCCTCACGGACCACCACGACTGGGTTGTAGGAGTGGCTGACCACCGCGGCAGAAACCGAACCCATGACCATGCCGGACAGACCGCCCAAGCCGCGGGAGCCCATGACGATCATGGTGACGTCCTTAGACATCTCCAACAGCATGTCAATGGGCGAGCCCTCAGCGATGGTGTGGCCGATCTTGATATCAGGTGCTACCTCGTGTGCAATCGCACGAGCTTCTTCGATCTTCTCGAGAGTTTCCTTTTGCAGGTCGTCGAAAAGCTCCTGCGGCGGTACCATACCCTCTGCGTAGAGGAACTGAGGCATGGCATAGCTTGCGGCCAGACGAAGGGGCTCGCCGCGCTTCATAGCGGTGTTAGCGGCCCAGCGCACGGCGGTCTTGGAGGCCTCCGAGCCATCTACGGCAGCAACAATAATTTGCTCTTTGCTCATCGTGTATCGCCTTCCCAATCACGTGGCTTAATGTCACTTTTCAGCCTACCTGGATATAGCCCGTGGGGATAGTGTTTATAACCAGTTAGGGCCGAGTGGGGCCAATATCACCCACACACGGGCGTTAAGCGATCCACCCCGCTCTCCCAGCTGCCACCGGCCACCCCATTATCCCTGCAGCACTACCCCGTGTGAGCTGGCATAATCCCGCCCTAGGCCCAACCCCAGAGCCTGATCTCGGGCGAATGCACGGCAGACAGAGAAAAGCTCCCGAGTTATCCTGCACAGGATCTCTCGGGAGCTTTATCGCGCGGTGGCGGAGGGATTTGAACCCTCGGTAGGGGATTACCCTACACTCGCTTTCGAGGCGAGCACCTTCGGCCGCTCGGACACGCCACCGCGTAATAGGTTACGGGCGGGTGCGTAGATACACCAAATCCGCTGGCGCAGCACCGTTGTGCAGTGGCCGCGCGCAGCGGATCGGGTTAATCACCATGGCGCTACTGATTCAGCGGCGCCGGTGCGCTCTTTTTAGTTCTTGAACTTACCGAAAACCTCGTTGGCCTTGTCCTTGATGGCCTCGCCGGCTTCCTCAACCTTGTCCTTGACCTCGGACTTAACCTGATCGGCCTTGCCCTCGTTCTTGACGTCGTCGTTGCCGGTAGCCTCGCCGAAGCCTTCCTTGGCCTTGCCTACGAGATCGTCCTTTGCGTTTTCAAAGTCAGACATAGAGTCTCCTTCCGTTGGTGAACGTTTATCAATCACCGACAATAGGTGTGAAATCCCTCTCGCGCCACGTCGGGTTGCTTTTGAGACCCAATTGTTACCCACCATTGCGTAGGTTACGGAAAAACCCCTGCATAAGCCGCTCGCATTCTTCTCGCAATATGCCCCCAATAAGCTCTGGATGGTGCACGGTGAGCGGATCTAAAGGGATGTCATAGACGGATCCGCAGGCCCCAGTTTTGGGCTCGTAGGCTCCGAAGATAATGCGCCCCACCCTGGCTCCGATGGCTGCGCCGGCGCACATGGCACAGGGCTCGAGAGTGACGACGAGAGTGCAGTCCTCGAGCCGCCAGCCATCGCCGAGCTGCTGGACGGCTGCGCGGATAGCGAGCACCTCGGCGTGGGCGGTGGGGTCGGCATCGGCTTCTCGACGATTCGTTGCCCGCGCCACCTCTCGGCCTCGCGGATCCACAATCACCGCGCCCACGGGGACGTCCCCGACGGGCGTATCCGCAGCCACCTCGAGGGCGCGACGCATGAGCGCGCGGGCCTGCTTAAGGTACTGCGGCTCGGGCAGCACGCCCCTAGGAGAGCTCGAGGCCGGTGGCATCGGCGAGTTGTTCCTCGAAACCGAGCTCTTCAGCGATCTTCATCACTGCTTCGGAGGGCCAGAGCTCGTCATCGTCGAGGATCACGTCCATCACCTGCTCGGACAGGCCGACGTCCTCCAAAATGGTGAAGTCGCCCTCGGCCCATGGGTCAACGTCATCGAGCTCGTCCTCGTCCAGATCAGGCAGGTCAATGCCGAGTTCGTTGAGGACGTCCTCGGCGAGGTCATCGTCAAGGGCGTAAGTGGCGTCGGACAGCAGGGCGAACACTCGCGAAGGAGTGGGCCGGACGATGATGAAATAATCGTCCTCGCTGCACAGCAGGGCGAAGGCTGGGCCTTCCGCGCGGAGGCTACGCACGGCGGCGATGGAGGTGTCTAGGCTGTCAAAGTCATCTTTGTAGCGCTGCACCTGCCATTGGCCGTTGTTGAGGGTAACCACCACAGAAAAGTCGACGCGATCGGCACTCATACCACGTAACCGTAGTCGTTTTGTGCCACACTTGTCGGATGATCCCGCATAACATTTCTCGTCCCGTCTGCATCCTCGGGCTCGGACTGATCGGCGGCTCTTTGCTGCGCGATCTACACCGCGCTGGCCACGCCTGCTTTGGCTTTAACCGCTCCCCCTCCGCCGTGTCTACGGCCCAAGATGAGGGCTATGACGTCTCCTCACAGCTCGAGCCCACCCTCGAACGCGCTGAACAGGAAAACGCATTGATTGTGTTGGCGGTGCCAATGCCGGCGATCGGCACCATGCTCGACGCCATCGACGCCTACGCCCCGTCGTGCGGCATTACCGATGTAGTGAGTGTGAAATCTGCTGTGCTCGCCGAGGTTCGCACCCGCGACATGGAGAGCCGCTATGTGGGCGGGCACCCCATGGCTGGAACCGCCGATTCTGGCTGGTCGGCCGCCCACGATGACCTCTTCAAGGGTGCCGCGTGGGTCATTACGTTCGACTACGCAGCAGACCACCCCGAGTCTGTGGATAAGGACTGGCTGCGGCTGTGGGTGGATTGCGTGCGCATGGCCAGCAAGGTGGGGGCGGAGGTCATCCCGGCTCGGAGCGGTCACCACGATTCCGCGGTAGCGCGTATCTCGCATGTGCCCCACCTTCTCGCTGAGGCCCTCGCCGTGGTCGGCGATAATGGCGGCCCTCTTGCTCTATCGCTGGCCGCCGGTTCCTTCCGCGATGGCACCCGCGTAGCCAGCTCGGCGCCCTCGCTGGTGCGCGCTATGTGCGAGACCAATCACGAGGCAGTGCTCACCGCCTTGGATGAGGCGCTGGAGTTGCTTAACGACGCCCGCACCCATCTCACCACCTCCGCGCCGAATATTGGCGAGCTGGTGGATTTCGGGTATCGCTCGCGCGTGCGCTTTGAGGCGCGTAGTAATTCCACCCCGAATAACTCCACGCAGATTAGTTCCCGCCCGGTGCTGCGCATCCAGCCAGGTAGCGCCGCATGGGTGCAGCAGCTCATTCATGCCGAAAACCTCGGCGCTCGCATCGAGCTGCTCGAGGCCCCCGCACCGTTGCCTAGCGAGGACTAGCGGCCACGGCGGCGACGTCGCGGGCCCGCAGAGCACTGTGGGCCAGCAGATCCCCCGTCCGCGACCGCCCTAAGACGCCAGAAAACCCAGTCCATCATGTAGATGAACTGGGTTTCCGTTGGTGCGCCCGAAGGGATTCGAACCCCTAACCTTCTGATCCGTAGTCAGATGCTCTATCCGTTGAGCTACGGGCGCAGTCCACGTCACTGATAATCTCTATCAGTTCTGTGCAACGAGAAAATACATTACACCCCCAGCAAAGAAACCGGCAAGTTGCCTGCTCATGAGGCTTTTTGCCGGCTTCTTTCTGGCCGCTAAGCCTGCTGCACGGAGCATCCAGCACCGTGCAGCCTTAACCTCGTGCTGCCCTAGCTAGCTAGGGCAGCACGAGGTTGAACACGGGCACCGCGAGGAGATAGACGGTGGCGGTGATCAGGAAGAGACCAATGATGTTCAGCCCAATACCACCCTTGACCATCTCGCCGATGCGCACATAGCCGGAACCGAAGGCGATGGCGTTCGGCGGGGTCGCTACCGGCAGCATGAAGGCACAGGTGGCAGCCAATGCCACTGGGATGGTGAGCAGTAGGACGTTCTCTTCTCCGCCGATGCTGGTAAGGCCGATACCCACGGCCACACCGCCCAAGATGGGCAAGAAGGCCGCAGCCGTAGCGGTGTTCGAGGTGAACTCGGTGAGGATGAGCACCACGGCAGAAATGACGAAGATGAACAGGATGGTGGGCAGCACGTCGAGGCCGCGGGCGAGCTCACCAATCCACAGCGATAGTCCGGAGACAGAGAACATCTTGGACAGTGCGAGGCCGCCACCGAAGAGCAGCAGCACATCCCAGGGGAGTTCCTTAGCAGTCTCCCAGTCGATGAGGCGCACTCCGGTTTTTGCATTGGCGGGGATGATGAACAGTAGAAGCGCTGCAGTCATACCGATGGCGGCGTCGGCAATGTTAAGTGCGGAGCCGCTAATGCGGATGATGATGGGAATGAAGATCCAGGACAGGGCGGTCAGCAGGAAGATCAGGCCCACATACTTTTCGCCGCGGCACATCGGGCCCATGGCTTTGATCTCATTACGGATCAGCTCGCGCCCGCCGGGAATGTCCTTGATCTCCGGCTTGAACACGCTGACGAGCACGAACCAAGCGATGGCCGAGAACACGGCGGCCAGCGGCACGCCGACCATCATCCACTGCCCGAAGCCGATGTGCACGTCATGGTTATCGGACATGTAACCGACCAGAAGGGCGTTTGGCGGGGTACCGATGATGGTGCCCAAGGAACCAATCGAGGCCGAGTAGGCGATGGCGAGCATCAGCGCCGTGGCGAACTTCTTCTGTTTATCTTGGCCGCCGACCTGTTCGGCGGTAAGCGCCAGCACGGATACACCGATGGGCAACATCACCACGGCGGTGGCGGTATTGGACACCCACATGGAGAGGAAGCCGGTGGCGATCATGAAGCCGGCGATGAGCTGCTTGGGCTTGGTGCCCACCAGCAGCACGACGCTGAGCGCGAGGCGCCTGTGCAAATTCCAGCGCTGCATGCCGAGAGCTAGGATGAATCCACCCATAAACAGGAAGATGGTGGGGTTACCGTACTGGCCAGAGACATCACCGAAATCCACCAGCTGCGCCAAGGGGAATAGCGCGAGCGGCACCAAGGCGGTGGCGGCCAGCGGGATGGCTTCCGTCATCCACCATGCGCCCATGAGCACGGCACCAGCGGCGGTGGTGCGGAGCGCCTGATAGGTATAGGGCTCCTCGGTATCCGGATAGGCCTTGTTCACGGTGTCGGCCGCGGATTCTGGGAAGAGATAGTAAACGATCAGCGCAAGCACGACGCCCAAAATGAGGCCGAAGGCCTGACGGCGCCACGCTGAGGCGGGGGGAGCCTCAGCGTCGGCTGCCGGTGCGTGGGCGCTCGACTCGTGAGTAACTGGGGTAGACACAGCGGTACCAGCTTTCCATGTGTGAGTGAAGAAAAACGGGTGTGAAGCCGCTCGCCAACACCTCATGGGCTCTCTGCGGTGATGTCCGATCCCGCATTTCCCCACGTCAATGGGGCTGGGGGCGGCGCAAGGCAGCTTCCGTGAAGCACTTACTGCGAAAGGAAATGCTTACCCTACTTAGAGTAGTTCTCAAGAGGGTTGTTATGAGTCATTTCGCCCGAAATGCGCACAGAACCTGAGAGGATTACCCCTAAATGGATGTGGCTTTCCATATGTCCCCGTGGTGTGAATGTCAGACGGTTCATTAAAGAAAAGGGGCCGGCCGCCGCTGCTGCAGTGCGCAGGCGACGTCCGGCCCCGTCCTCCACTGGAGGTGGCGCGGGTGCGCGGGACCATGCCCTAATTCATGGACACCTCGCAGGCCACATCGGCCGGGGTGGCGGCCTGTGCCGTGTGTACCTCAGCGTCCTTGACTTGCTTCTTATTGGTGAACACCACGGGGATGATCGTGGAGAGACCTTCCTTCTCGATCTCGCTAAAGTCCACCCGCACGATCGGGGTTCCTTGGCTCACGCTCTGGCCTTTTTCCACGAGGCGCTCGAAGCCGCGGCCCTTCATATTCACGGTGTCAATGCCCACGTGCACGAGCACTTCGAGGCCCTTATCGCTCTTGAGGGCGAAGGCGTGACCGGTGGGAAAGACCGTCACGAGGGTGCCGTCGATAGGCGCGGTTACCTCGAGCACTCCGCCGACAGGCTTGAGCGCAAAACCTTGGCCCATCATGCCATCAGCGAATACGGGGTCATCTACCTCGGACATCGCGCATACCTCGCCCTCGCAGGGAGCGTGGACCTTGGTTTTCTTGCCGAATCCGAACATTGTTTCTCCTTAAATATTCTTCTACTCGCATCGCGTACGGGAACACAGCCCCGCACGCCACTAGCGAGTCTAATCCCGTGGTGAGGCCGCAGCACACACCGCGACCTCACTCATCCCATGGCCTGCTGTGCAGGTGGCTCGGAAGGGTTATTCCTCGGCTTCCCCAATGGCGCTGACGCTGCTCGGGGTTTGGCGCACCACTTCGTCGTAGACGAACTGCACCTGAGGACCGATGATGATCTGCACTGAGTTCTTGGACGGCTTGATCACACCGAGCACCTTGTTCTGCGGCAGCTTGGCCTCTTCGAACTTGGCGCCGTCCTTGACCACCACGCGCAGGCGGGTGGCGCAGTAATCAAGGGAGTCGATGTTCTCGGCACCGCCGAGAGCGGTGATGATCTTCGCAGCGGTGGCACGAGTGTCATCATCGCCGGAGTCCTCGTCCTCATCGTTGTCTGACTCGGCGTCTTTACCGCGGCCCGGGGTGGACATGTTGAAGGCACCGATCAAGAAGTAGAAGATCACGAAGTACAGGGCGAAGTAGACCACGCCGAGCAGGAGCAGCATCCACCACTGGTTTGCCAGCGGGTTGCGGGCAGAGAGCACCATGTCCACGAAACCGGCAGAGAATCCGAAGCCTGCAGTCCAGTGGAAAGTAGCAGCAATCGCTAGGGAGATACCGGTGAGCAGAGCGTGCACCACGTAGAGCACCGGGGCGACGAACATGAAGGAGAACTCGAGCGGCTCGGTCACACCGGTGAAGAAGGCGGCCAGAGCGCCAGCCAGCATCAGCGAGCCGACAACCTTGCGGCGCTTGCCCTCGGCGCGCAGGTAGATAGCCAGTGCCGCACCGGGCAGACCGAACATCATGATCGGGAAGAAGCCGGCCTGGTACTGACCGATCACGCCCACGACCTCACAGGTGCTGCCGTCCCAGATACCGGGGCAGGTGGCGGCGTCGGTGGCTGCAGAAGCGTCCGCGATGGTGGACGCGCCACCCTGGAACTTACCGATGTCATCAATACCGATCACATCGAACCAGAAGATGGAGTTCAGTGCGTGGTGCAGGCCGGTGGGGATGAGCAGACGGTTGAAGAAGCCGTACACGCCCGCACCGCCGGCTCCGAGGCCCTGAATCCAGGTACCGAAGTTGAACAGCACTCCGTAAATTATCGGCCACACGAAGTAGAAGATGCCGGAGAGAATGATCGAGAAGAAGGAGGTGAGAATCGGCACCAGTCGGCGGCCAGAGAAGAAGGCTAGGAAGTCGGGCAGCTTCACCCCGCTGAATCGGTTGTACACCCAGGCGGCGAGCACACCGATGACGATGCCGAAGAGTACGTTCTTGCTGCCCACGGCAGCCCAGCCCTCAGCAGCCCAGTCGCGGGCAGCCTGGCCGGTCAGTTCCTCAGGATCGCCGATGCCACGGTAGCCAGCCACGGCGTCCTCGCCCAGCAACTTAGTGAGCGTAGCGAAGCCGATGAAGCCGGAGAGCGCCGCAGCACCATTGGAGTCCTTGGCCAAGCCAAAAGCAATAGCGATGGCGAAGATCAGACCCAGGTTGTCCAGAATGGCACTACCGGAGGAGATAAGGATGGAGGCGAAGGCGTTGTCAGCACCCCATCCGGTGGGATCGATCCAATAACCGATGCCCATGAGAATTGCCGCCACTGGCAGGACGGCCACAGCGCCCATGAGGGCCTTGCCCAGACGCTGTAGTGAAGTCATTACTTTATTCATGACCTACACTCACCCCTTCTTGTATGGAAATAGTTGTTTTTTATTGTGCGTATCCGTGCAGATACACCGCGAGAAAAGCGATCTCGCCGCGAATTTTTTTATCTAAGGTGTCCGTGCCCGCGAGATCCCGTATCACGTCCTCGGCAAGTTCCCATTCCTCCGGCAATTGCCGAGAAATAGTGCCGGCGAGGGCATTGCTGCGATAGTTCTGCTCCCGCAGCCGCGTGAGGAGATAACGGAGCCGAATGGGCAAGGAATCATCTGCTGCGTCACGCTTATCGACGCTCACCGCATCGCCCGCGTCCGTGTCGGCAATGTGTAACCGCCGATGAATGAGCTGCTCCGCCCGAGAAATGGCATTGGCCGTGGCCAAGGGCTTTTTCACGGTGTCGCCAGTGCGGGCGGCGGTGAGGTGGAGGGTAATAAACGCGGCTTCGTCAAGCGGCAGATCTCGGGTGTCGAGGTTGGCGTTGAGGTAGTGCACCACCACTTCCGCGGCGGAAAAGGCCTCGGGGAATACCGCTTTGATCTCGTTGACGAGGGTGTTTTCAATGAGCTCGCCACGATCGACGCGCTCGACTGCTGCCGAGAGATGCTCGGTGAGAATCACATAGATTGAGGGATGCAATTCCCCCAGCACATCCACGGCTAAGTCTATGGCGGCACTAATCACGGCCAGCTGGGCGGCGTTGATACGGCCGAGGCTGGTGAGGATTTCTTCCTGCTCCGCGGTGAGCTCCACATATTCTTGCCGATTTTCGGCGGCAGTGACCTCAGCGCGAGACATGATGTCTCCAATGGATGCGCCAAAGCCAAGTCCTTTCCCCACAATCACTTTGGACTGGGGGGCTGGGCCCTCGGAATCGCGCACCACCACAGCGTTATTGCTCAGCACACGAGCTATACGAAGCTCTGTCATGCTTGCTCACCTCCGGTGTGTCAAGGGGATCAACTCCCGTGTCGTGAATCTCACCGATCCAGTAGCAGCGACTAGTCGGCGGTGATCGTCACTATGGGAGTATCCAGTGCGCGGTGATGCCTGATCGAATCAGTGACACCCGAGAGCTGTGATACACCCCAGAGTGTATCTGGTTATAACGTCAGATGAGTATGGAATGTGGACAAAGACACAACGGATCATCCGCACATGTGGGGGTGGCGATAAGGAAACCCCTGCGCATCAGCGGCAACAGGGGTGTGGGAAAAAGATGCGGGGCTCTTAGTTTCGCTGCGGCTTCCAGCGATAATCCTGAGCCACCTGTACCAATAGTGTGGGATAGTCGGTGATAATCCCATCTACCCCAGCTTCGATCTGATCGCGCATCGTGGGCTCGTCGTTCACCGTCCAGGGGATTACCTTCAGGCCCAGTTCGTGGGCGCGATCCACATACTCGGCGGTGGCCACGGGGTGGTAGTCTTCGTCCCCAGCCGTGGCCCCATAGGGCACCGCATAACCCGGGCTCACCACATCGGCCCCGAGCTGCTGCACCGCGGCCAGCACATCGCCGTCCGTGTCCTCGTAGCTCACCGATCCCAGCCAAGGGGAGTTCTCGGTCCAAGTGGTCTCATCGTAGAGCGCCACCGTGGGCACCTCGGGGGCGATGTCCTGCACAATCTCGAGGCTAGACCAGTCAAAACTCTGAATGGTGATCTTCTCCCGCAGCCCCGCCTCATCGGCGGCGGCGAGAATGGCGTCCACGAACTCGCGCGGCGGGGCGGATTCTGCGGGGTTATCGGCCTCAATCTTGGTCTCGATATTGTAGCTGACCTCGGGATTCTTCTCCTTGGCTAGCGCGAATACCTCGGAGAGTTGAGCGATCCTATTGTCAGTGGCTGGGGTGGCGTCTGGGAAATCCTCCAGCGTCTTATCACAGCGCAGCGTCTCGAGCTGGGCGTAGCTGAGCTCGTGGACGAGCGCACCCACATAAGGAAAGCGCTCATCGCCCGCGGTAGCAGGAGCAGTATCGGCGCACTTCGTCTCCTCGATGCGGGGATCGTGCCACACCATAGGCACACCATCGGCGCTCATCACGATGTCCAGCTCGAGGGTATCCACCCCGAGATCAAGGGCGTGGGAAAACGCCGTGAGGGATTCCTCCGTGTGCTCTCCCCTACCGCCGCGATGCGCCTGCACATCGAGGCCGGCGGCATCCACCGTGGCGGTCTCGGGAGGGGTGGTATCGGCGGTTGGTTCGGAGCCGGAGCGGTCCGAGGAGCCGGAGGAGCATCCAGCAAGTAGCAACGATCCGGCGGCAAGCACACAAAGACTCTGGCGTAGTGTCATCTCATCTCCTTAGAGGTTGTTCACTCACGATCGGGCGGGACCTGGCTGGAGGGAGGCGTCGATAAGCGCAGCACTACCCCGCACTCACCGCCCACTCTAAGGCGAAGATGTTCCCCTTCGCGCGCTAACCTACGATTACGTACCCACGCTCGCTACCCCCGCCCAGCGCCATAGACCCTGCGCGAGGCCCACACGGCGAGCAGGAGCAACACCACCGCCACCACGGCGCCGAAGCCGAGCATCTGCGGATACCCGAAACGGCCCGAGAGCGCTGTCAGCACCGCAGGGAAAACCATGCCGGTATAGGTGAGCGAGTAGTACACGCCGGAGAGACTTCCCAGCTCATTGGGTGCGGCGACCTCAATCGTCTCAGACAGGCCGGTGTACATGCAGGAGCCATAGGAGATACCCAGCAGCACGCAGGCACAGGCGACCCGCACCAGGCTCAGGTGCTCCACCACATACACCGCAGTGCTCATCGACAGCACCACGGCGCCCAGGCTGAGCGCGGGACGCAGGTGGGCCGGCACCAGCGGCATGCCGCGCTGCACCACAAAGCCGGTGATGAGCACGATGGTGATGAACATGCCGGTAAGAGCAATGGGATGCTCCATCTCCGGCTGGAAGCGCTGCGGCAGAATGGCGTTGCCCACAAAGGCAGTGCCGAATACCCACGGCGCCACGGCGGCGGCGAGGAAGATGAAACGGAAGCTGAGCATAGCGCGCAGGGGAAATACTCCGCTGCGGCTATGGTGGCCGGAGCCGAGACGCGGGGATTGGCGGGTTTCCTGCACGCCGAAGAGCAGCGGCTGGAAAGCGAGGGTGAGCAGGATATGAAAGACGAAGGGCAGCTGCCCCGGCAGCGGCGCCCACTGCCCGATCAGCCCAGAGACACCCGCCCCCAGGCCGAAGCCGGCGCTGAGCGACATCGCCACGCGCATCGCCGCCGAGGAGGGCGTGGCGCTGGGATCGAAGCGCGGGGCGGAGAGCTCCTTGATCCAGCTGCCGCCCGCCGTCATGGCCATGCCCACGGCACTACCAGCACACAAACGCCCCAGTCCCATGAGCCAGGCGGTGTGTTCACCGCTGGCAATGAGCACAGACCCCAGCAGCGCCACGATGGGGGCGGGCAGCATCAGCGCCCGCCGACCATAGCGATCCGATAGTGGGCCGGTAGCCAAGAGCCCGATCGCCACGCCGATGGCGTAATACACCAGCATGAGGTCCACAACCACGGCGGCCAACGCCCCCTGCCCGCGGTAGTACACCAGCATCGGCGTGAAGCCATTTCCTCCCCACGCCACCCCAAACACGGGAAGCGCGACCCGGAGCCACTGCTTATCCTTCATGATTGTGAACTGTATTACATGCATGGCTGTTGCGGGGACGAGTTCGGGGAGCGTATCGACGCTCGGAGCGGGGCATTCAGCACCGACGGCGGTGAGTGCAACGGGCGACCCCCATGGAGGTCATCTGCCGTGCTACTCGGCGCCGATGGGCGCGGGGCCACCCCACGCATGCGAAAACCCCAGCTCACCATGGCGATGAACTGGGGTTATCTGTGGTGCGCCCGAAGGGATTCGAACCCCTAACCTTCTGATCCGTAGTCAGATGCTCTATCCGTTGAGCTACGGGCGCATTCTCACACTCTCCGAAGAGAGGTGAGAGCGGAGACGAGAGGATTTGAACCTCCGGCCCTCCGTTAAGAGGGCAACTCATTAGCAGTGAGCCCCATTCGGCCGCTCTGGCACGTCTCCACGCGCATACGCAGTGCGCTCAGGCCATAATAGCAATCATTTGTGGGGGCGCAAAAACCGTGGGTATGAGGCGACGAGTGCTAGTGTTAGGCACCATGATTCGCCCTGATCTTGCTTCTTTGCCGGCCTATGTTCCGGGCAAGCGCAACCCGCGCGCCCTCAAGCTATCCAGTAATGAAGTGGCGAGTGGCCCGCTGCCGGCTGTGCTCACCGCCATGGAGCAGGCCACCTCCCAAGCGAACCGCTATCCAGACATGGCAGCACTGGATATCCGAGAGCAGCTTGCCGCTCACCTCGGCCTGACGGTAGATCAGGTGGCCGTGGGCTGCGGCTCCTCCGCGCTGTGCCAGCAGCTGGTGCAGATCGCCTGCGATCGCGGCGAAGAGGTGGTGTTCCCGTGGCGCTCCTTCGAGGCCTATCCCATTTTCGCCCAGGTGGCCAACGCCGCCGGCGTGCCAGTGCCGCTGACTGAGGATCACCGCCTCGACCTGCCCGCCATGGCTGCGGCAATCACTGACTCCACCCGCCTGGTATTCGTGTGTAACCCGAATAACCCCACCGGCACTACCATCACTGCCGCCGAGTTTGATGAGTTCATGCAGGCCGTGCCGCGGGATGTGATCGTGGCCCTCGATGAGGCCTACTTCGAGTACATGCGCGCCACAGACACTCCTATCGGACACATGGCGATCCACGAGTACCCGAACCTCGTCGCCCTGCGCACCTTTTCAAAAGCCTATGGCTTGGCCGCCATGCGGATTGGTTATGCCTTCGGCGCACCTGAGATCATCGAGGCGCTGAACAAGGTGGCCATCCCCTTCGGCGTGAATGCCGTGGCCCAAGCCGCCGCCAGTGCCTCGTTGGCAGAATCCGCGCAGCTCCTGCAGCGCACCGATGAGGTGGTGGAGCAGCGGCAGCGGGTGTGCGAAGAGCTGCAGGCTGTGCCCTCCGAGGCGAACTTTGTGTGGATTCCGCGCGATGATGCGCTCGAGGTGGCGTCGGCACTGGCAGACAAAGATGTGCTGGTGCGCGCCTTCCCAGAAGGGCTGCGCGTTACCGTGACCACCGCCGCGGAAATGGATCGTCTCCTGAGCGTGTGGCGGGAGCTGGGGCTCTAGTCTCTCGGGTCGCTGCGTCAGCAACCATGGCGCAGCCTGTATCACCAAAAAATGTAGCGCGGCACTGAAAGAAACAGTGTCGCGCTACATCTTCATATGCGGAGGCGGAGGGATTTGAACCCCCGGACCGTTTCACGGGTCGCTCGCTTTCAAGGCGAGTGCATTCGGCCGCTCTGCCACGCCTCCATGCCTGCGTGGACCGCACTCGCAGGGGCGGGTGGGCCGCAGACTCCAGTCATCCTAGCCGATTCGCCCCGCGTTCACCTACTGTGGAGGTTATGACTGAACACACAAAGCAACACACAATGAAAGCTATCACTCTCGTTGAATCCGATAATCCCAAGCGCCCGGATCTGGTGTGGGATGAGGTAGAGCGTCCCAGCCTCGCCGCGGGCGAGGTATTGGTGGAGGTCAAGGCCGCGGGCGTTAATCGCGCCGATCTGGCACAGCGCGCTGGCGCCTATCCGCCGCCGGAGGGTGCCTCAGAGATCCTCGGCCTAGAAATTGCGGGCGTGGTGGCCGATCCGGGCGATAGCGACTACGCAGCGGGCGATAAGGTGTGCGCCCTGCTCGCGGGCGGCGGCTATGCCGAATACGCCGCGGTGCCGGCAGGCCAGCTGCTCCCAATCCCCGAGGGTTGGAGCTTCGCCGAGGCGGCGTCCATCGTAGAGGTGGCCACCACGGTGTGGTCCAACATTGTGATGACCGCCCATCTAGAGAAGGGCCAGACGCTGCTAGTGCATGGCGGTGGCGGTGGCATCGGCACCTTCGCTATTCAGCTGGGCAAAGCCCTAGGCTGCACGGTGGCGGGCACGGCCGGTTCCGCCGAGAAGGTGGAGCTGATGACCCAGCTGGGCGCCGATGTGGCTATTAACTATAAGGAACAGGACTTCGCCGAGGTCATGCGCAATAAGTGCAATGTGATCTTGGATGTGGTCGGCGGTTCCTACCTGGATTCCAATGTGAAGGCGCTGGCCATGGATGGCACGGTGACCATCATTGGTTTGATCGGTGGCCCCAAGGGCGAGCTGAATGTGGGCCGGCTGCTCTCGAAGCGCGGCACTCTCGCCGCCACCACCCTGCGTAATCGTTCCATCGAGGACAAAGCGGAGATCGTACGCCAGACCCAGCAGGGTGTGTGGCCGCTGCTGGAATCCGGCGAAATCAGCCACCAGATTTCCACCGTGCTGCCGATTACTGAGGCCGCGGAGGCGCACCGGATCATGGCGAAAGGCGAGATGACCGGCAAGATCATCCTCGAGATCTCCTAAGAGCACCCCTGACCCGCCGGCGCTGCCAGGGACCTATCCTGAGCGCGCCGCAGCGGGCACCGCTGCCGCCACATATACACAACACCGCCACGCAGCGACGAGACGAAACACGGCTGCGCGGCGGGTATTCTCTGCTCTGAAGGCTTCTTATATGACGTCAGCGGGACGGTTATGCCAGCGAGGCCAGCACCCGAGCGAGCTGGTCGATATCGTATTCGGAGTTATAGGGCGCCAACCCGATGGTCACCGCACCCCCGGCGTCGGTGACACCCATCTCGTCCAGCAGCGGCGAGGCGGGCGGAAGCACGGTGGCAATGCCATTCGAGGCGAGTCGCTCCTGCACGGTAGCGGCGGGAACATTCGGCAGTACCACGGAGATTCGCGGAATACGATCCAAGTCCAAGGCCCCGAGGTCGGTGGCATCACCGGACACACCCACGATGTGCACCCCGTGCAGGGTGAGTGACTCGAGCAGGTGGTGATACACCTTGCTCAGGTGGCTGGACATGTCCTCGAAGGCCATTTCAAGGCGACGCCGGCGGTTACCGCTGGCGTTTTCGTTGAGGTCTGCGTAGTGGTCGATGATCGGCGGTACGCCGCCGAGCAGCCCCGGGGAGACGGCGGGAAATTCCAGCGGCCGCTGCAACCGGCCCAGCATGCTCGCGGAGCGAAACACAAGGGCGGAGACATCGGGCCCGCCCATGCCGGAGACATCCAGCACCGCGATGTCGATGCCGAGCTCATCCATAGAGCTCAAGCGATAGGGCACCACGTCGCTGAGATCGGCCAGCACCCAAGCGCGGGCGCGGCTGTGGGTAGCCTCGGCGATGCTGGTGATATCGTGCACCACGCCCAGCAGGCCATCGGCCGCAGGCAGCGCTACCAAGCGGGTGGCCCCCGTGACGAGCTCACTGAACTGTTCGGCGGGAATGGAGCCGAGCGTGAGGTCGTATTGGGCGTAGATGGTGTTGTTGGCCTCGCGAGCAAAGGGCTCGAAAATCGGGTCTGGGCTGAGCACCACATCGGACCGACGCAGCCGCGAGGAAATAGAGCGTGCCAGCGCGATGAGGAGGTCTTGGCGGTTGGGGCCTAAGACCACGCAGTCGGCGCGGGTGCCCAAAAGGTCAGCAACGGCTCGACGTGCCGCATCCTCGGTATCCTGCGCCCCGGTGCGCCCCACGCTATAGCTACGCGAATGGTGCCCCGTGGTGGGCTCGGGGCGCATCATGCTGCGGCTGGTGCGGAAAGCATTGGAGAGGCCGGCGTAGACCTTTTCCGGTATTTGAGTCTGCGGGGCGTTGAGGTAGATCCAACCATCACTCAGCGAGACGTAGAGTCCACGTACACGTGGGGCATCGAAGACCATCGTGTGTTGAACGCTCCTTTACTTCTCGTGGTACCCCGCCGGATTGCACGGCACGCCGGCCGACGGTAGTACACAGCTTACCCACCGCCCCAAGGTTTCCTGCAAGGCAAGCATCTAGCTCACAGAATGTTCACTCTAACCCCACCGCAGTGCCGCGCTCGCCTGTCTCCTGCGTCGCAGACACCACGTGCGTTACACCTTGGATGCTCCGATGCACCCCCGCGTCGCACCGTGCTCGCCGGTGCGCCGCGCCCCAGCGAGCGCGCTACATTCGCACCACCCCGCCGCCGGTCTAGTCCACTTTTAGCGGCTAACCCTATAGGGTTATTTACTGTGTCAGACAGCCAATCACGCAACTTAGAGGCCACGATCGAGCGGATTACCCGCACGGATGAGACCACGGCGCCGCCCTCGCGTTCACAGACATTCGCGGCGGCGTGGTCGGATTTGATGCGGGGTGCACAGCAGAACGAGCTGTGGCTGCAGCTCGGCTGGCAGGACATTAAGCAGCGCTATCGCCGCTCGGTACTGGGCCCGCTGTGGATCACGATCGCTACGGGCGTGATGGCCCTCGCCTTGGGTCTGCTCTACTCGGTTCTCTTCCGCATTCCTTTGGCGGAGTTCCTGCCGCATGTGACGGTGGGATTGATCATGTGGAACTTCATCTCGGGCTGCATCCGCGAGGGCTCGGAGGTGTTCATCGCCAATGAGGGTTTGATTAAGCAGCTGCCCTCGGCGCTATCGGTGCATGTGTATCGCTTGGTGTGGAAGCAGACTCTGTTTTTGGCCCATAACTTGGTTATTTGGGTGATTCTGATTCTGATTTTCCCGCGCAGTTTGGGCTGGGAGCTGCTGCTGGCTATCCCCGCGATGGTGCTCTTGCTGCTCAACGGCGTGTGGGTGGCTATGTTCTTTGGCATTGTGTCCACCCGTTTCCGCGATATTTCTCCGCTGCTGGAGGCTTTGACTCAGCTGCTGTTTTATGTGACGCCGATTGTGTGGACCACCCAAACTCTGAAGGATCAGGGCGGACAGGTTGAGGGCCGTGCCCGGCTAGCAGAGTTGAATCCGCTGTATCACTACATGGAGGTTATTCGCGCTCCTTTGATCGGCGCGCCGCTGCCGGTTTATCACTGGTGGGTGGTGCTGGGCTTCACCGCTGCCGGTCTGATTCTGGCGCTGCTGGCGATGCGCACGTGGCGCTATCGCGTCAGCTATTGGGTGTAGTGCTTTTTCGCTTATCGACGCCTCCCTCCACTTTCACTTCCACATAAAGGTGCACAACGATCCCATGGTCTCTATCGATACCTACAATGCTTGCGTTGATTTCCCGATCTTCGACGCCAAAACCCGCTCGCTCAAGAAGGCGGCCCTGGGCGCTGCCGGCGGCATCATTGGCAAGAATGACTCCAATGTGGTGGTCGTGGAGGCGCTGCGCGATATTAACCTGCATCTGCAGGAAGGCGACCGCGTCGGCCTAGTGGGCCACAATGGCGCGGGTAAGTCCACGCTGCTGCGGCTGCTCTCTGGGATCTATGAGCCCACCCGTGGCTCGGCGCATGTGCGCGGCCGGGTGGCGCCCGTCTTTGATTTGGGCGTGGGCATGGACCCGGAGATCTCCGGCTACGAGAACATCATCATTCGCGGCTTGTTCCTGGGCCAGACGCGCCAGCAGATGAAAAAGAAGATGGATGAGATCGCCGATTTCACCGATCTTGGTGATTATTTGGCCATGCCGCTGCGCACTTACTCCACCGGTATGCGCATCCGCCTCGCGCTGGGTGTGGTCACCTCTATCGAGCCGGAGATCCTACTGCTGGATGAGGGCATCGGCGCGGTGGACGCAGAGTTTATGGCGAAGGCGCGCAAGCGCCTCCAGGAGTTGGTGCAGCGCTCCGGCATCTTGGTGTTTGCCTCTCACTCGAATGACTTTTTGGCCCAGCTCTGCGATACGGCGCTGTGGATTGATCATGGCACGATCAAGCAGGCCGGCACGGTGCCGGATGTGGTGGAGGCCTATGAGGGCAAGGGCGCGGCCGATCATGTGCGCCGCCTGCTTGCCCATATCGATGATCCCAAGGAACAGAACTAGCAGCCGCGCTCGCCTCGAGCACAGCCGCCGCCGCTGCTGCGGTATGAGAAGATAAAAGCTATGCCGCTGCACACTACGGATTCCATTGCCGCTGTTATCGTCACCCACCACCGCGCTGAGTTGCTGCGCCACTCGCTCGAGATTGTGGCCACGCAGACTCACCCGGTCGAGCACATCATCGTGGTCGATAATGGCGCCGAAGACGCGGTACGGCAGCTGGTGGAGGAGGTTGCCGGAGAGCGTGGCGTCTATCTGCCGAGCCGCACCAACCTTGGGGGTGCGGGCGGTTTCGCCTATGGCTTCCTCACGGCCCTTGCCCTCGGCGCGGATGCTATCTGGTGCGCGGATGATGATGGCCGCCCAGAGGATACCGAGGTGCTCGCCACCTTGGTGCGCTGCGCCGAGGCCCACGGGCTCGACGAGGTCTCCCCTGTGGTGTGCAACCTGCAGCAGCCCGATAAGCTCGCCTTCCCGCTGCGCCGCGGGGTGGAGTGGCGGCGCTACCGCTCGGAGTTGGGCGAAGAGGAGCTGCTTGAGGGAATCGCCTCGCTGTTTAATGGGGCGCTGATTTCGCGGACCGCTACCGAGCGCATCGGTGTGCCGGATCTGCGGCTGTTCATCCGCGGCGACGAGGTGGAATATCATCGCCGCTTGGCGCGCTCGGGCCTGCGCTTCGGAACCTGCTTGCAGACGGCCTATCTGCACCCCGATGGTTCGGAGGAGTTTAAGCCGATCTTGGGCGGGCGCATGCACACCCAATACCCAGATGATGAGGGCAAGCGCTTTTTCACCTATCGCAATCGCGGCTATCTGATGAATCAGCCCGGTATGCGCAAACTCCTACCGCAGGAATATGCCCGCTTCGGATGGTTCTTTTTGGTGCAGCGCAAGGATCCGCGTGGTTTCCTCGAGTGGTTCAAGCTGCACCAGCAGGGCCGCCGGGAACGCTTCGAGCGCCCCTAGCGAGCGCCTAGCGCACTTTGAAGATCCAGAGGCGCTGCACGATGAAGTTGATCACGGTGGCGGTGCCTTGGGCGATCACGAAGGCCGCCACGGTAGAGAGCCGCTCGCCCCAGCCCCAGCCATAGAAAATGTTGTAGCCTACGGCGAAGAAGCCGAGGTTCACCACTGCGGTGATGGTGTAGAGAATCGCCACGGCGCTAAAGCGCTTGGCCGAGGGCTCGGCTTGGAAGGTCCAGCGGCGGTTGATCATGTAGGCGGTGAGCGTGCCAAAGATGAATCCCACGAGACGCCCGAGGTTTTTATCCACGCCAAAGACGATGTGCAGCAGATAGGTCAGGCCGAGGTCCACCACGGCCGAGAGGCCACCGGATACGATGAACTTGAAGGCCTGCACGTGCAGCGACTTATCCTTGGACGCCATCGCGCCGGCGTCGAGGCCCTCCACGGAGGGCAGCGGTCCAGTGTATTCGGGCTTGGTCGTGTTCGCATCCACGTGGGGGATACTAGCACCCCTGCGCCCGAGTTCTGCCCCGCAAGCGATTTAGTCGGTGATGATTGCGCGCAGTAGATCGATGCGTGCATTGTGTAGCGGCCCGCCCACCACGAGCAGATCGTTGGCGATAATCCCCAGCATCTCCAGCACCGAGAGCGTGCGCGAGGCCAGGGAGCGGATGTCATCGGTGACTAACACAGTGGAGCCGACCCCACGATGGCCGGCCCACACCATGCCTTGCATCACGAAGGCCTCGGTGGTGCCGCGCGGCATCCCAGCAATATAGCTGAGGAGTAGCAGCCAGGCGGCGTCGTTGCTCACCACTTCCCGCTCGACGGGCAGGGTGCGGGTCAGCTGCCCCCACAGGGCCTCAGGGTCGCTGAGTGCGTGCCGGCCCACGGCGGTGAGCCCGCCCTCGCCATCGGCTAAACCCAACGCCCGCAGCAGAGGATCGCCGGGGATGGTGTCGTGACGGTCGTGGATATAGTGCACCAGCGGTTCGAGCAGGCTGTGCCGCTCCGCTGTGGTGGCGCGCTGCCGCGTGTCCATGCCGAGCGCCACCAGCTGGGTGGCCTCCCAGAGCCCGGCGCGGTTGATCACATCCTTCAGCGAGCTTTTCGCCCGGCTGAGCGTGGCCTCCACCCAGCGCTCGGACTCCAGCTCACGGTTGATCACGTCCACGGAAAACTCCGGCTCGTCCAGCCGTCCTTCGCCGTCAATGCAGTGCGTATCGGAGCCGCAGATGCCGCTGAGGGTGGTGATGAGCCGCAGATTCACCGATAGGTGATCATTGAAGCGGAAGCGGAAGCGGAAGCTCTCCTCGCCGAGGGAGCCAAGGGTGATGGCCTCGGCCGCCCATTGATCGAGCTCAGTGCTGGTTTTCGCACCTGGTTTGATGGTGGCGGTGGGGGTGAAAAAGCAGTAGTCGCCGGCTTCTTGCTGGTCCAGTACCACGCGCATGATGCGGGCGAAGCGGTCCATGGGGATGCCGGCGGGAACACGGATGCGCCGCCACGCCCCAGAGGCGGGTTCTTCCACGTGATAGAGCAGCGCGTAGTCGTAATCGTCGACCTCGAAGCTGGGATGGGACTGGTTCACAGGGGCTAATCTAAACCAAGCCTGGCAGCCTCGCAGGGCGAGCGCCTAGCCCGCAGGCAGCGGGCGATAGTTGGGATCGGCGTCCTTTAATGCTTTACGACGCAACCTCGCCCGCTCCATTCCGTGCCAGACCTCGATGAGATCCACCACGGCGCGCACCCGCACCCAACACTCGCGGGCGATGGGCTCGCCACTGAAGGCGTCCTCATAGGATTCCCAGTCAGGATCCGTGATCGCCGGCAGCCGCAGGTTCTTCGTAGAGGCTTTGAGCTCCTTGGCGGCGGTACGCATGCGCTCGACGAGGGCGTTAATTGCCTCGCGGGAATCCAGCACAGCATCGACCTGCAGCAGGTCTTTCTCGCGCTCGCGGCCCACGGGGTAGTCACCGCCGAGAATCCAGGCTCCTGCGGTCACGCCAGTGGCGGTGTCGAAGTCATCGTCCACGTGCCAAATCACGTGGTGCTGCTCATCGGGGCGGTCGGTCACTGCAAGCATGGCGCTTACTTTCCTTCCCGTGCGGCGAGCTCGGCGCGCTGCGTGGCCTCGCCGAGGGCGTAGACAGCAGCGCCGAGGCCAAGGCCAATATAGGTGCGAGGTTTGGATACGCCAGCGGCGCGCAGGGCCGCGGAGGAGGCGTCGATAAGCGCGCTCTGGGCCTTGAATCCCGCCCAGAGGCCGGCGCCAGCGAGCGCGGCCTTGGTCCAAAAACCGCGGGGGCTGTCGACGGGGCGTTGATCGTCGGCGTCGAGGGTGGCGCGGATCTTGGCGAGGGCTACCTCGGGATCATTATCGGGGTTATCGTCCTGGGTGGTGGCCCACACGCTCACCCCGAAAGCACTGGTGAATAGCGCGGTAGTGAGCACGCCGCGGGTGAGGCGACAGGTCACATACTCCGGCAGGGCCACGGACACGGCGGTGGCTACGGCGGGGGCGAGGCGCCCCACGAGGGTGTCGTCGAGGGTGTAGGTGAGCACGGGGGTGTCGTGGGGCTGGGGAGATGTCATAGCCGTTTAGCTTAGTCGCCACCCACGCCCGCGGGTATGAACCCTTGTCGGGGCGAAGGGCAGGACATAAGCTACGCAGCTACATGGGGACCTCCCCCGTGTTCAGGGACGAGGAGACACTGACATGGCACGTGAACCCATTGGGCTCATCAAAGTGGAAAATGGCGAGATAGACACCGATGCCGTCACCAAGGTGCTGCAGGCGCTCAGAGCCGCGCAGGAACGAAGCGCAGCAGATAAGGACAACGACGAAGACGCCGACTAACGTCCGGTGCTGGTCGTTTGGCGCCAGCCTCTACGATGGGGGCATGGCGCTATTTGATCTGTTTAAAAAGAAGAAGCCCGTCGATCCGAAGAAGGAAACCTATATCGCGGCGGAGCATACGCAGCTGCCGCTGGATGGGTTCATGACTCGCCTCATGGCCGAGGAGCTACCGCTGCTCGATAGCGCCGCCCGGGGGCGGGTGTATGAGATTCTGCGTAACTACGACGGCCCCACCATCACCTCTCAGGAAGAACTCCCCGAAGAGATTCGCTCTCTCATGGATCTGTAGGGATCCCCGTACAGAGCAGGTGGGGCCGCGCAGGGTGTGCGGCGACACTACCGCGGGCTAGGCAGCGGAGTTGACGCCGAGGAAACTGTAGAGCGGGCAGCTACCCACATAGGCCGTAGCGCCGATGCCAGCTGCGGCACCGAGCAGGCCTGCCTTGGCCCCCTTTCCCTTCACAGCGAGGCCGGCGAGAGCTAGGGCGCCAGCGACCCCATAACGAACCTTGCGGTCTTCTTCACCAACGTTTTTCTTGCCATACTTACTCATGAGCCCCAGTGTAGTCCTCCCCACCCAATAAGCTACGGTTCCGTAGGGTGAAGCTGCTCACGCAGTGCAGCCTGCGTTTATAGGGCCGCTAGGCGGGGCACGAAGGGAGGAAAACGGCCCATCGGATCCACAGCTTTCCTTTTGTCAGGCCTAGTACTAGTGCCGCTGTGTGCGAGGTTCAACGCCAGCACAACTGCACAAGCCCACAACACATAGGAAATACAGGAGCTTTGGAGACGCTACGCCCTAGAGTGTTCAACGCCCCCTTCAAATACCCTCTGAGGCAGCAAACTCATTGGGTCGAGCAACACAATATCTGCGGGGAAGCCAGGACTAATCTGCCCAAAGCAGTCCCCCAAACCAATAGCCTGAGCAGCGTGGCTCGTAGCAGCAGCAACTGCTACGTCAAGGGGTACATCCACGTTATGCACCGCGTTGGCTACGGCGCGATCCATAGTCAATGTGGATCCCGCAAGGGATCCGCCATTGGCCAGCCGCGCCACACCATCAGTGACCACTACCTCAAGCTCACCGAGCATATAGTGGCCGTCAGGATTGCATGTAGCGCTCATAGCATCGGTCACTAAAACGGTGCGATTCGGCGCTTCCAAGAACAAGGATTTCACCACATTTGGGTCCACGTGAATGCCATCATTGATGACCTCCAGCCACACACGTTCATCTCGGAGAGCAGCAACAACTGGACCAGGACTACGGTGATGTATCCCTTCCATACCGTTGAACGTGTGGGTCAAGATCGTAGCACCGGCATCAAAAGCAGCACGGGCTGTATTGAAGTCACACGCAGTGTGACCAACTGCCGCCCTCGCGCCAGAGGCGACAATTTGCTTTACAGCATTAATCCCATTCTCCCGCTCTGGGGCTAGTGTGACCTGTAACAGACGCCCATGAGCGGAGTCGATTACTTTCTGCACCCTGTCAGGTAGAGGATCAACAAGCCGATTTTCAGGATGGGCCCCCTTGTGGGCGGGCGATAGGAACGGGCCCTCGGCGTGGAAACCGAGAACGTGACCGCTGTGATCCTCCACTAAGGGCATGAGAGCATCCATACGGGCGGTAAGATCGTCCAAAGATGCCGTGACGAAAGAAGCCACACAACGGGTCGTGCCATGCTTGCGGTGCTCAGCTACCGCAATACGTCCCGCATCTAAACCCTCGTCGTATGCTGCGCCACCGGCACCATGGTGGTGGATATCAATATATCCAGGGACCACCGGCGCCCCGTCCGCATCGATAACTCTGTCCGCCTCCCAACCTGAAGGATCCAATGCGACGTTTGTGATGCGGTCATTCTCGAACCGCACTGCGCCGCCGCGAAGGTGCCCTCCAATAACGCCGGTATAGAGTTGAGCGTTAATAATAATAGTTGAAGCCACGTATCTCATCTCTCTTTCAGAAGTAAAAACTATCGCTTCGTAGATGTTCTAGTTGTGTGGTTACCAAGTGGGCCACATTGCGCCCCATAAGATGAGGCACCCCCCTTAGCTGTGCGTTTCATGCGGAAACCGCGGTATTCTTGCACGTCGCTTACAACGTTGCTGTACAGAACCTCGGCTACCGACGTCGAAATACGAGCGAGATCGCTTCATTAGCGGCGCCAGAACCATCATGCCGAGGGATCCCCCAATGCGAGAAAACGAAGAAGCGACAGGGGGCTCAGCCTGTAGGCCTGAAGGCATCCCGTCTCAGTCACGCAGTGAGGCACATCATAGAAGCCACAACTCAGATTTGACGTAGCCCCCAGCCCTCTTCAGCCAGCGAAGTGGCTATCTCGCTCCACAACAACCAAGAAGGGGAAGGAGCAGCGAAGCACGCCAACCGTGCCTGCCATCAGCAGGAATTAGTTTTAGACAAAACTAGTTGACGCGCTACGCTACCCATTGCGTACTGATCTATTAGGCCTTCAAGAACAAGACTGTACCGATATCAAACATAGAGCTTCTTCCGTCAATCTCGTCATGAGCAGGAGGGACAAGCCTGAACCTTCTTGCAGACCAGCAGGCGTTAGCTACGTTGCGAGTCATGAACGTAATGAAATACCTCGAGCAGACGTGCGGCCTCGGCGGAAAGAGCATCTCGTCCAGCGGATACGTACTTGCGCGAGTCTGTGACTTCGGGCGAGGCATCCAGGTAGCTGCGAATAGCACGCGTAAAGTGCCCGTTAAGGTGAGTTGAGACGTTGATCTTGGTCATACCATGGCGGATACCCTTCTGGATCTCTTCATCCGCCACCCCGGACGAACCGTGCAGGACAAGAGGGACTCCCGCAGCATCTTTCAATTTAGCGATAAGGTCGTGATCAAGACGCGCGGTGCGCTCCTGCATAGCGTGCTCACTGCCCACCGCAACGGCGAGCAGATCAACGCCTGTGTCTGACACAAACTGCTTGGCCTCGGCAGGATCAGTACGCACACCTGGCGTATGCGCGCCTTTCTTACCTCCGATTTCGCCGAGCTCAGCCTCTACAGTTGCCCCTCGGGCATGCGCATATGACACGACATCTTGGGTCGATGCGATATTTTCCTCGATCGGAAGAGTGGAGCCGTCGTACATCACTGAGGTGAAGCCCAAATCTACAGCTCGCTTAGCAAGATCGACCGATTCACAGTGGTCAAGATGGACAGCAACTTGTGCCGTGGATCCCTTAGCAAGAGCAAGCATCGCCGATCCAAGGGGCGTGATATCTCCATTGTGATACTTGATGCAATTGTGAGAAAGCTGGAGGATGACTGGCAGGTCAGCGCGTTCAGCAGCACTGACAAGACCTTCAGCTGTTTCCAGATGAATCACATTGAAAGCGCCAATTCCTGTACCGCGCTGCGCAGCTTGCGATACCAAATCAAGAGTAGAAACTAGGGACATGAGAATAACTCCTCTGAGCGTTGGGGGTGAGAATGAATAGATATGCGGCAGTGCTGTTACAGTTCTGTAATAATTGGGACAATCTCCTTCCAGCGGTCGCCGATTGTCCCGGCAGCGGGATTGAGGACCGCCGCAGCCGAATAGCGCACTGCTCGCTCAAGCAGCTCTCTCACATCCAAAGAATCGAGCACGCCAGTGGCGAGTGCTGCCACTAATGCATCGCCAGCCCCCGTAGGGTTTCCCCGAAGCGGACGATCCGTGCGAGCACGGAAGCTGCCGCGCCCGCGGTAGGCCAAACCTTCTGCGCCCATCGATATCACCACCGCTCCTGCACCCAGCTCTTGTAATTGCTGGGCACTCGCAAATGGGTTGTCGGCTGCAGCACCACCTAGGGCCTCGATCAACTCGGCCAGGTTGGGTTTGAGAATGTCCGCCCCCGCCTTAGCGGCACTGAGAAGCTGGGGCCCACCACAATCCACCACCACAGTGCTATCGGCTTCATGGGCAATGCGGATCAGAGCAGGCAAAAGGCTCTCGGGCGTTGACGGCGGCCACGATCCAGAGATCGTAAGCACGCTACCGCGGCGCACGGAAAGCTCCTCTTTGACTGCGGCGCACAGCCCGTGCCACGTTTCCTCTGAATGCGAATCACCTACTTCATTCACCATGGAAACGTCGCCTACCTCTGTTTCGACCACCGCAAAAGTGCTCCGCATAGCAACAGACGTATCTGTCCAATGTTGCTGAACGCCTGCGGCGTCTAAGTGCTGTAACCAGCCCCGGGCGGCGGCATAATCACGGTCTCGGTCGGATAATGGGCCCAGCGCTACAGCGTCATACCCCTGCTCCGACGCAACCGTTGCGACATTGACTCCTTTACCCGCTAGTTGATACTTGCCCTGACTTACGCGATGAGTACACCCGCTCTTCAAACGGGGAAGTGTGAGAGTTACATCGAGGGCCGGATTCGGGGTTAAGGCAACCACCGCGGGAGAGGTATGCATAACGAGCTGTCCTACTTGAGAATGACGGAGCGAGTGAGGTTGCGCGGATGGTCCGCATCGAGCCCACGAACGCGGGACGTTGCTAGCGCGATTTGGTGAATACGGACCAAATCCGCCATAGGGTCATTGCCGGTGTGGATGTACGTTGCCCCGGTCGCAGCAACCTGGTCCGCTAGGCCTTCGGGACGTTCACCGAACTGCCACGTGATGCGACCTGGACCAGCGATGGCAATAGGTCCGTGACGGTATTCCATCGAGTTGTAGGATTCAGTCCACGCTTGGCAGGATTCCCGCATTTTCAAACCAGCCTCGGTGGCCACACCCAAAGCCCAGTCCGCTCCAAGGAATGTGTATTGCTCGGCATCTACGAGCTCATCTTCCAGGTCGGTCGCGAGATAGTTCTCCGCCTGATCGGCGGCCTTGTTCACAACGCTGCTTCCCTGAATGCTGGCCCGCAGGAAAGCGAGCACAGTGGTGGCGAAGCGGGTTTGAACAACCGACTGCTCATCAGCAAAGGACAAGTTGACAATGTGGTCAGCTAGCTCCGCAACGGGAGTATCTTGGGCGCCGAGCAGGGCGATCGTTCGCATAGGGTTCTCTGCAGCTTTATTGTGCTTCAGGAACTCAATGACCTCGCTGGTAGTGCCCGAACGGGTAATAACGATCGCCACATCGTAGGGACGATTCGTCCGCACCTCCGTAGCCGTGTACGCGTCGGTAATCCCTTTACCAGCGCTTTCGCGAAGAGCAGCATAGGCCTGGGCCATGAACCAACTGGTGCCACAGCCAATAACGACCGCGCGTTCTCCATTGCTCGGCAGGAATGAGTTCTCCAACTCCAGGGCTCGACGCCAACACTGTGGTTGGCTAACCAGCTCCTCTTCCATGTGGAAACCGGGAACAGTACTCACTGCATGATCCTTCCTTCGGGGTTCACGCCGCACCGCAGCCTCTACGCGAGGCGGGCCGCGTGTCGAATAAACACACCTTCATGATTGCACATGATTGTTTTCCTGTCTAGAGAATCATCTCGAATCACTCAGACGTGCTCATTCCCCGCTTAGCGCTAGGGCGCACCCCCGCCCTGCAGTCACATCATGCGCCGGACCCCAGCCGCCCGAGAAGCCAATACCCCCTTGTAGGCGCCATAATTTCCCGATCACCAGCGAATTCACACCAGCAGTGCCCCCACTCAAGAGAAATGATCGAAAAGCATATTCAAGATGATTGAAAATGCTTGACCATGATCGTTTTGGGGGCTAAGCTGAGCGGAGAGAGAGTTGCTATGCTCACTCCAATAATTTCAGTGTTATCCAAGCAACAGTGCGTACAGCGCTGGGAAAGGGGCCTCAATGGGATTCGTTCCTGACGTAGTGGCAGCACGAAAGACTGTCGCCGACTGGGAGGAAGCCATCCGAGAGGTCGGCAAACTCTACGAGGATAGCGGCATAGCTACAGCAGAATATGCCCAAGCCATGATCGATGGCGTCAAGGAGTTCGGGCCATACATGGTTTTGACGCCTGGGGTAGCCATGCCCCACGCGAAGAGCGCCCGTGGCGTTCTCAAAAAAGGCACTGCGGTTGTCACCTTGGCTGAGCCGGTCAATTTCGGCAGCCCAGCTAACGATCCAGTGGACGTGCTCATCTCCTTCGCTGCCGGCGACAAGAAAGGGCACATGGCAATGATCCAGTCCTTGGCAGCTGTCCTAGGGGATCAAGACTTACTCGCTGCAGCACGTGCAGCGAAAACCGACGAAGAACTAGCTCGAGTATTCGAGTAGGGAAACACCAACGTAACCCTCACACACACTCACTACATCCATAAGGAGATCCACAATGATCAACATCGCAACCGTCTGCGGCATGGGCCTCGGCACTTCTATGATGCTCGCCGGACAAGTTCGGACAATGCTCCAAGAGGCCAACGTCGATGCCAAGGTGCAAGCCATCGATCTAGGGTCTTTCAAGTCCCAACCTTCTGACATCGTCGTCACGACGACGGGTATGCGCAGCAATGTTGAAGGCACGAAAGCAATCGTCGTCCTCATCGACAATCTCATCGACAAGAACGAAGTCAAGACCAAGGTCATGGCTGCAGTCGAGGAATTCCAGAACAAGTAAGCGGCTTCCCGCTCTCGGAAATGAGGAGTACTCATGAGCACCTTTGTTGATTTCATGGTGCAGCTGTTCCAGATTCCGGCGATTATCGTAGGATCAATCGCCTTGATCGGCCTCTTGGTCCAAAGGAAGCCTGCTGGCGAGGTCGTCACCGGAACTGTGAAGACAGCGTTGTCTTTGCTGATCATTGGTGGCGGAGCGACCATCCTGGTCAACGGTCTGTCGCCCATCCAATCAATGTTCGAGATGGCGTTCCCAGCTGGGAATGTCCAGACCTTCGTCACCTTCGACGAAGCGGTGGTGTCAGCTGTTCAAACTGGGCCAGTAACGGCGTTGGGCTCCGAAATCGGCCTGACCATGCTGTTTGGCTATATGTTCCACCTGCTACTCGCCCGAATCACCCCGTGGCACTATGTCTATCTCACCGGACACATGATTTGGGTTCACGCGGGCGCCTTCACCATAGCCATTTACCAGTTCGGCTGGAGCCCGTGGCTAACAGTACTAATCTCCTCCATCTTGGTCGGCTTCTACTACACCTTGGCTCCGGCCCTGGCCCAACCTTTCGTCCGCCGTGTTACTGGCGGTAATGACGTTGGCTTCGCGCATGGACAGACTCTGCTCAACGTCCTCGCTGGTTACCTCGGTATGGTCATCGGCAACAAGGAAAAGTCCACAGAGGAAACGAAACTACCTGAAAAACTATCGTTCTTCCGTGACGTCGCAGTGTCTACGACCATTGTGATGACGATCGTATCTTTCGTCTCCGCAAGCCTGGCCGTCGCAACCGCAGGTGTATCTGCTTTCGAGGCGCCGGCTGACAATGGCGGTATCTCCGATGGCCAAAACTGGATCGTCTTCTCTCTCGTGATGGCCCTGACCTTCACGGCTGGCATGTTGGTGCTGCTCTACGGCGTTCGCATGCTGATCGGCGAGATTGTGCCCGCTTTCGAAGGTATTTCCAAGAAGGTCATCCCTGACGCTATTCCGGCTCTCGACGCCCCCGTTCTCTTCGCTTTCGCTCCTAACGCCCTACTCGTCGGCCTGATTTCGGGCCTCATCGGCCAGATTGCCGGTATGGCTCTCTGTGGAGCAATGGGGTGGCCCGTGCCTATCCCGTCAATGATCGTGGCGTTCTTCGCTTCCGGTACCGCAGCTATCTTCGCCAACTCGACCGGTGGCCGAGTTGCCGCATGGCTAGGTGGCTTCCTGTGGGGCTTCCTTGGCTGGATCCTCATCTCGTTCGCCTACCAAGCACAGGTCTTTGGAGACCTCGCTGGTCTCGGCGCGGAAGGCCTTGGCTTCACCGTGCCAGACGCAATCGTGCCCGCAATCATCATCCACTTTATCGGCATGCTCTTCGGCGCCGCTTAAGCACGGAACATTGTTTCTAGAAAGGAAACTACATCGTTATGTCTAAGCTGACGAACAACTATTTCGACCAGATAACCAGCCTGCTTGAGAAAGTTCGGTCGACCCAACTCGAGAGCATTGATGAAGCAGCAGATGTCATTGCTGACAAGGTAGCCTCCGGTGGACGCATCTTTGCCTTTGGTGCTTCTCACTCCAGCCTCCCAGTACAGGATATTGTTTATCGCGCCGGCGGCCTGATGCTTATCAACCCGCTGTACGGCCCCGGAATCGAAGCTCTCACCACGCGACCGACCACGCTGGGATCGCAAATGGAGCAGATGCCCGGCTACGGTGAGGTCCTCCTAAACAATTCGCCGCTGCGCGAAGGTGACGTCCTCATTGTGGTCTCTGTATCTGGCCGTAACGCAGTTCCTGTCGAAATTGCCCGCGAGGCTCGAGCTCGTGGCATTTACGTTGTAGGTTTAACTTCTTCCAAATACACCGATGCAGTTACCTCTCGTGTGCCTGACGGTACGAAGTTGAAGGATCACGCCGATATCTTGCTGGACAACCAGGTGGATGCGGGTGACGCTGTCCTCTCGCTCGAAGGTGTGCCACAAAAGTTTACGCCCGCATCCGGCGTGACGTCGACGGCTATCCTTCACTCGCTCTCCGCTGCCATTATTGAACATCTCATCGAGCGCGGTATCGAAGCACCAGTGTTTCTAGCTGCTAACCTCGACGGCGGCGCCGAATGGAACGCGAAGCACATGGAAGAAAATCGCGACCGCATCTTCTACCTCAATTAACAGCTAGGCCTGCGGGGTTCCACAGCCAAACTGACACTCCCCAGAAGACAAAGTGATCCTTGGGCTCAACCCAGGAGCTCAATAGCTGGGGGAACTCCGAAACGGCCATCTGTCAGTGACTAAACTGGGCATGCTTTGCCCAGAAGATACTAGGGGTCAACGGCTTCAGGCTGTTGACCCCTTTGGTGTCCTGCAAACTTGAGTGGCACCTTGATCAATTAGAAGATGATGGCGAGGACCGCGGTCCCGCCCGTCGATACATTTTCAGACCAAGCACACTATCGAAAATGCTATACGAACTAAAAAGAATCTCCGACCTCAAGCGCGTAAGACACACCAGAGCGTTGCAGATTATTTTGCGATTCAACCACGCGACAACCACCGACGGTTTGCTTCCTCGACCAAAATCGAATGAGACGCTCCGTTTTACTGTTGGATCTGCGTGAAACCATGCAGGTAGCAGACGCTTTGGACCCGTAACAACTACCATCTGCTAGCCGGCTATATAAATAAAGCCAATGGCGTGACAAATTTCACGAATTTTTTATTCCCGTGAGGATATGCCCCTAGCCAGTGGTTTTTGAAAATCATCTTCAATCCGGTGGTGAATTTTAGTATTGCCACCACGGAAATTATGCCAGAATTTGGCATAATAAAAGAGGATAAGTTCTAACCCCGTTCCAGTCTTATAAGGAGAGTTTTATGCCAATTGCAACCCCCGAGGTCTATAACGAGATGCTGACTAAGGCTAAGGAGGGCGGTTTCGCCTATCCGGCCATCAACTGCACCTCTTCCGAGACCATCAACGCCGCGCTCAAGGGCTTCGCTG
>NZ_PQMR01000014.1:0-63750 GCF_008930935.1 Corynebacterium sp. 11A | reverse complement strand
CGCCGCCGACAGCATCGGTGAGCAGCACGAAGCCGAGCAGGCCCACCTCCGCGTAGTGGTCCACGGTAATACCGGTGAGATCCGCAATGGCGTTGATCAGGCCCTTGCGGCCGGCGTCTTTGGATTGGCGGGCAATCTGCTGCTGATCACTCATACCCTCCTTGTTCAGGCGCTCGACCTCCTTGGCCTTGTGTGCGGCAAAAACACCGTTGATCTTGAGATTGCCGAACTCGCCGTCATGAACATAGGTATCACGCGGAACGGAGATGGCGGTGGCGGAGGATCCATCGGAGGGCACACGAATCACCATGATGGTGTCGGTGTTGTCGTTTTGCTCATCACCGGCGTGCAGCATGTCGATCTCCTCGGGGGAGAGCGAGTTGCCTTGGGCGTCGGTGCGGGAGTCAGAGCCTACGAGCAGGATGTCGGTGGCGCCGTCACTGGGGGCGTCCGAGCCGAGGCCGAGTGCGAGGTTGCCCGCGCTGGCCACATCCGAGCCGATTCGCCCCACAGAGAAGTAGCCGAGGCCCGAAATGGTCAGCACCATCACCGACAGCACCGCAACCATGGCCCGCCACCCTTTGGGGCCGGCCTGCTGCAGCTCGACGCCCGCTTTGGGGGCAGGGCTGATGTCGCGAACATAGCGTTGACGGTTCGAGCCTGACACGGGTGCTACACGCTCCTGACTGTGGCGCAACAAGGATCTGCTCCGCACCCAGCGTGCCGCGTGCGGACTGTGCTGCGGGGCGCTACGGATACCCGCTGCGCTGACAGCATATGAGATTCTAGTGACAAAGCACCAACAATTCCTAGACGCCGCCCGTCAATTCCCAAGGACACTCATGCGTATTACCGTCACCGGAGCCGGGGGTCAGCTTGGCCGCGCCCTCCGCCTCACCTGCCCACCCGAGCGCCGCAAGCACCTCACCTGGCTCAGTCGCAGTGAGCTGGACATTACCTCCCCGCAGCAGTGTGCGCTTATCGACGCCGATCTCATCATCAATACCGCCGCCTTCACCGATGTGGACGGCGCGGAGACACAGCCCGCTGCGGCTGCGGCCGGTAATACCCGTGGCCCCCAGCTACTCGCCGAGCATGCCGCTCGTACGGGGGCCTTCTTGGTGCATGTGAGCACCGATTATGTGATGGGTGGCGGGGCGGCGCCCGCCCCGCAGCCGGCTCCGGAGGATGCGCCCTGCCATCCGGACACGGTGTATGGGCGCACCAAGCTCGCCGGGGAGCAGGCCATCGTCGCCAGTGGAGCCAACGCCACGGTGGTACGCACCGCGTGGGTGTATTCAGGGCAGGTGCTGCCCGAGGCCCGCGATTTTGTATCGACGATGCTGCGGCTGGAGCGCGAGCACGACACGCTCACCGTGGTGGATGACCAATGGGGCAATCCCACCTTCGTTCTTGATCTCGCGCGAGGGCTGTGGGAGATCGTCGATAAGCATGAACAGGGCCAGTCCCTGCCGCAGGTGCTGCATTGTGTGGGCGGAGGAGAGGCCGTGACATGGTGCACCCTGGCCCGCGAGACCTTCCGAGCAGTGGGGGCTGATCCGGCACGGGTGAAGGCCGTGGACTCCAGCGCCTATCCGCGCCCGGCGCGCCGGCCTCATAACTCGGCCTTGGGTACTCGGGCGTGGGAGCGTGCCGGGTTGACGCCGCTACCGGAGTGGCGCAGCGGGGTGCGCCGTGCGGTGAGCGGTAGCATGGAGTGATTGTGGATACCAATGCTCTAGCCATCATCACCGTGACCTATTCTCCTGGCCGTCATCTGCGGGAGTTCCTCGATTCCCTCCCCGCGGCTACCTCTCGGCCGGTGCGCGTGGTCATGGCAGACAATGGCTCCCGCGATGGCACCCCCGAGGCAGCCGAGCGGGACTATGACTGTGCGGAATTCCTGCCCACCGGCGGCAACGTGGGCTACGGCCATGCCATCAATATTGCCGCCCAGCACCTGCACGCCGCGCGGGCGGCGGGGGAGGTGGACCCGCGCTATCTGCTCGTGGTCAATCCCGATGTGGTGTTTAGCCCCGGCAGCATCGATACGCTCGTGACTACCGCTGCGACCTGGCAGGGCTCGGTGGGGTCGGTGGGACCGTATATTAAGGAACCCGATGGCTCTGCGTATCCTTCCGCGCGCGCCGTGCCCACGCTCGGTGTGGGCATCGGGCACGCGCTATTAGGCGGGGTGTGGAAGAACAATCCGTGGTCCCGCCGCTACCGCAATGATGCGGATATGAGCACCGCCCATACGGCTGGCTGGCTCTCTGGTTCCTGCCTGCTGCTCAACTGGGATGCCTTCGACGCCATCGGCGGCTTCGATGAACGCTATTTCATGTACATGGAAGATGTTGATCTCGGAGATCGTTTGGGTCGGGCCGGCTATGAGAACGTCTTTGAACCTGCGGCCGTGATCACTCACGCCAAGGGGCATGTGGCCGATCGGGAACCCGCTCGGCTGCTGCCCGCGCACCACGAATCCGCCTATCGTTTCCAGGCTGATCGCCATCCCAAGGCCTATCATCTGCCGTTGCGCGTCGCCCTGAAAGTGGGGTTGAAGTTGCGAGAGATCCTCGCCGTCGCGCGGGCGCGCCGCAGTGGAGACTAGCTGCGCGCGGAGACTGCCGCCCCCCAGCGGGAAGCGCCGATGACGGTGTCGCGCCCTGTGAACAGCACCACCGATATTTGCCCAGACGCGTGGGCGTGCCGCGACCGACGCGGGCGCGCGCTGGGATAGATTACAAGGAAAGCACCACTGCTTTGGCTGCGGCCCACCCCTGCGTGCAGCCTGCGCCTTAGACGTGGGCGGGACTATTGAGATAAGTAAGGTACAAGCACTCGATGATGAGCTCACCCCACACATTCGATCCGGTGTCGACGACCCTGACCGAGGGTACCGAGGTACCGGCGCGCGAGGTAGATGCCGTGATCTTGGTCGGAGGCAAAGGTACGCGCCTGCGCCCGCTGACGGTGAACACACCGAAGCCCATGCTTCCCACCGCCGGCGTGCCCTTCCTGCAGCACCTGCTCGCCCGTATCAAGGCGGCCGGCATGACGCACATTGTTCTCTCCACTTCCTATAAAGCCGAGGTATTCGAGTCCTACTTCGGCGACGGCTCCGAGTTTGGGGTCGAGATCGACTACGTGGTGGAGGAAGAAGCCCTCGGCACCGGCGGCGGCATTCGGAACGTGCTGGAGAAGCTGCGCTATGATACCGCGCTCGTGTTCAACGGCGACGTGCTCGGCGGAGCGGATCTAGGAGCCCTCTTGGACACCCATGCGGCGAACGACGCGGACGTGACCTTGCACTTGGTGCGGGTGGCGGATCCGCGCTCTTATGGCTGTGTGACAACCGACAGCGATGGGCGCGTGGTGGAGTTTCTGGAAAAGACCCAGGACCCGCCCACCAATCAGATTAATGCCGGCGCGTATGTGTTCTCTCGCTCGGTGATTGAGACCATCCCCGCCAATCGCAATGTCTCCGTGGAGCGCGAGATTTTCCCGCGCCTCTTGGAGGAGGATTGCCGCGTGTTCTCCTATGTGGACAACTCCTATTGGCGCGATATGGGCACCCCGGAGGACTTTGTTCGTGGTTCTTCGGATCTGGTTCGCGGTATTGCCCCCTCGCCGCTGTTGGCTGGGTGTACCGGCGAGTCCGTGGTAGCTCCCTCCGCAGCGGTGCGCGATGGCGTGCTGCTGCTCGGCGGCACGGTGGTGGGGCGTGGCACTGAGATCGGCGCCGGCTCCCGCCTCGACGCCACCGTGGTATTCGATGGCGCCACTATCGAGCCGGGGGCGATCATCTCCAATTCGATCATCGGTGCGGGGGTGCATATCGGCCCCAATACCCACATTCACGATGCAATCGTGGGCGATGGTGCCACCTTGGGGGCGCGCTGCGAGCTGCGCGGCGGGATGCGTGTGTGGCCGGGGGTGTCCATTCCGGATGGCGGCATTCGCTTTTCGACGGATGCCTAAGGGCCCGCGGTAGCCGATGTAAGTAGCCTGCGCTCTGGCGGCGCACGATGGACGCGCTGAGGGCGCGATGGCATATATGGCCGGCAACATCTATATGTAGTACCCCCACGCCTCACACCCGAGGCTGGGGGTTTGTTAATTCTGTGACGAATGTGGCGATTATCCAGCTAATTTGCGCATTTTTATCCAGGGAGGGCTGAAGCGGCTTGACGATATCTAGGCCCGCGTGTGTAATCACAAGTGTGTAACTGGCTCGCATTCCCTCTCGCTAGCCGGAGTCAAAAAATCCACCCAGTGGTGGGTGGGTGCGCAACGTTCCTTGGTGAAATTGACACGGAATGTTCCACCCCGAATACTGTCGGACTGATCTAGTGAGAGATAGCGGTGCGGGCTGCGCGCGAGACGCGCTGAGGAAGTAGCAAAGAGATCACGCCGGCAAAGAAAGGGGGCTTGACGTGGAAAATAAGGCCGATCACCTAGTGATTAGCAGCGCCGAGGGTGAGTACCTCGATACTGATGCGCAGGATCACAGCGATGCCACCACCCGTTCCGCTGCGGCGGAATCCTCCTACGGTGAACTTAGTTTTGATGATCTCTTCGGAGCCGTCGAGCAGGAATGGCACGACCAGGCGCTGTGTGCACAGACCGACCCCGAGGCATTCTTTCCCGAGAAGGGTGGCTCCACTCGTGAAGCCAAGCGCATCTGCAAGGCCTGCGGTGTCCGCGATGAATGCTTGGAGTATGCCTTGTTGCACGATGAGCGCTTCGGCATTTGGGGCGGACTCTCCGAGCGTGAACGTCGCCGCCTGAAGAAGCAGCTCGGCTAACACTAGCGATAACTCTGCTTAGAGCAGCCTAGACCCTCGAGGTCTAGGCTTTGTTCTTTTATCGCCGGTGTCGTGCGCCGTTATTAGAGCTCGAAGCTGGGGTCAATCACGGTGGGGGCCACGTTGAGGAATGATGCCACTAGGGCCACCAGCACCGTATCGAGCAGCTCGGCCCGCTCTTGGGGGGTGGGTGCACGCAGCTCGATGGGCTTGCGGAAGAGCACGATGCGCGGACGGGTGGGATTGCCATAGCGATCCACCCCTGCCGAGATGACGCGCCCGAGGGGCACAGGGCCGTCCGAGGCGATATCGTCTGGCAGGATCGTCAGGTCGGTGCGTAGTCGCATGCGTGGAATCATGTCGATGGCAATATCGAGGTGGTCTAACTCGGCGGCGAAGCGGGCCTGAATAGGGGCATAGGCCGCTAAGACGGCGCGATCAAAATTTTCGCTGCGGCTGACAAACCGAGGCAGGGCCGCGGGCATCAGTGGCCCACGCACCCCGCGACCTCGTCGGTCGCGAGAGCGGAGGCGGGCAGGAAGGGGGCTCATAGATTCCCACTCTATGTGGCGGCAGCGATCAGATGGGTGAGGCGCCACCGCCAAGGACTGTCTAAACCTTGACTAACAGTCTAGACTTTTGGGACGTGAGCCAATTTCGTCGTTGTTCCCGTCCTGGCTGCGGCAAGCCTGCCGTGGCAACGCTGACTTATGCCTATGCGGAGTCCACTGCTGTAGTGGGGCCGCTCGCTGCCCGCAATGAGCCCCACAGCTGGGACTTGTGCGCAGATCACGCTGCCCGCATCACGGCCCCCTTAGGTTGGGAGATGCTGCGCGTGGACGGCATCGATACGGGGCTGCACGACGATGATGAGCACCTCACCGCCCTCGCCGAGGCTGTGCGCGAGGTGGGTAAGAATGCCTCTGGGCTCGTGCCGCGTTCGGCCTTAAGTGAACATGGCTCTAGCACCCGCGCCGACGCTCAGCAGCGCGCCCGCGATGCGGACAACCGCCGACACCCCGCGCGCAGTCGCCAAGATCGCCCCAAGGGCGCGGTGGGCAAGCGCCACCTCTACATTGTTCCTGCTGAGAACGAGGAATCCTAAGCGGCGGCAGCCGTGTCCGTGCGGCGGGCTATAGTGGTCGGTACGTTTTTAATCCAGTAGATCTACGTGCCTGCAAAGGAAAGAACTTTATGCGCTCGCCAGAGGCAGTCCATGCTGTAGTGAAGGCCTACGATATCCGCGGGGTCGTCGGGGAGAGTATCGACGCAGAATTCATGTACGACACCGGCGCCGCTTTTGGGCACCTGATCTATGGTGAGGGGTCCCGCCTGCTGGCCATCGGTCACGACATGCGCCCGAGTTCTCCGGAGCTCTCCCAGGCCTTCGCCGACGGTGCCGCTTCTCAGGGCGTGGACGTAATTCACTTGGGGCTGGCCTCCACCGATGAGCTCTACTACGCCTCCGGGGTGCTCGAGTGCGCCGGAGCGATGTTCACCGCCAGCCACAACCCCGCCCAGTACAACGGCATCAAGCTCTGCCGCTCTGGGGCGAAGCCGGTGGGGCAGGAGACCGGGCTGGCCGATATCACCGAGATGCTCATCGAGGGCGTGCCGGTGTTCGAAGGCGAGCCCGGTAACACGGAAAGCCGCGACGTACTCGAGGGCTATGTGGACTATCTCAACGAGCTGGTGGATATCTCCTCCATCCGGCCGCTGCGGGTAGCCATCGACGCCGCCAATGGCATGGCGGGGCTGACCGCCCGAGCGATGTTCGCCGATAGCCCCATCGAGGTCGCAGACCTCTACTTCGAACTCGACGGCACTTTCCCCAACCACGAAGCCAATCCGCTCGACCCGAAGAACCTGGTGGATCTCCAGAAGTTCGTGCTCGACACCGGCGCCGACGTCGGTTTGGCCTTCGACGGCGATGCCGACCGCTGCTTCGTGGTGGACGAGAAGGGCCAGCCGGTAAGCCCCTCGGCGATTTGTGCCCTCATTGCCGAGCGCACTCTGCGCGAGCACCCCGGTGCGACGATCATCCACAATCTCATCACCTCCAAGAGCGTGCCGGAGATTATCGCCGAGCACGGCGGCACCGCCGAGCGCACCCGCGTGGGCCACTCCTTCATTAAAAAGACGATGGCCGATACCGGAGCGAAGTTCGGCGGCGAGCACTCTGCGCACTACTACTTCACCGACTTCTTCAATGCCGACTCCGGCATGCTGGCCGCGCTGCACGTCCTCGCCGCCTTGGGGGAGCAGGACGCCCCGCTCTCGGAGCTAATGGCCCGCTATAACCGCTACGCCGCCTCCGGCGAGATCAACTCTGTGCTGGAGAATGCGCAGCAGCAAGAGGAGCGTCGCGAAGCAGTGGTCGAAGCCTTCGCCGACCGAGCGGAATCCATCGACCGCCTTGATGGCGTGACCGTGGAACTGGCCGGCACTCCCGCTTGGTTTAATGTCCGCGCCTCCAATACCGAGCCGCTGCTGCGACTCAACGTGGAGGCACCCACCGCTGCGGATGTGGAGGAGCTCGTGAACGAGATCCTCGGCATCATTCGCGCCTAACCCGCCGCCAGGGGCCGCCACCCATGATGAACCAGCAGGAACTCTTCGACCTGTCCCACGAGGGCGCCCAAATCCGCGCCATTGCCAGCGCCGTGCGCGAAGGCACCCTCGAGCTGAGTATCTCGCCGCGGGCGATCATCGTGGTGGCGCCCGACTATCTCAATCGCTGCGTGGTGCGCGCGGGGCTTGCCTTGCTGCCCAGCGCCGGGGTACCGGTGGTGTGCGTGCCGGCGCTTCCGCGCTATGCCGGGGCGATGGATGTGGTGATCATCAGCGCCGATGAAGCTCACGAGCCCCAGGCCTATGCCGCCGCTAGCACCGCCCACGCGCGGGGATGTGTGAGCATCCTGCTCAGTCCTTTCGCCTCCTATACCGCGGAGGAGACTGGGGTGACTGGGGTGCCGGCACTGCCTTCGGTGACGCAGAACTCGCCGGCGCGCACCATCGCGGCCCTCGCCGCCGCAGTCCTCGGCCTGCGCATGGACGCCGCCGGGGTGGCCGACACCCTCGACTCGATTGCCGATGAGGTGGATGAGGAACTAGCCGCCTGCCATCCTGATCGCGATAGCGTGGTCAATCCCGCGCGCTCCTTGGCCGAGTATGTCCAGGGCTCGCCGGTGGTCCACGTGGCGGCCAGTGACGATAGCGAGGAGATCGCTACCCTCATTGCGGCACTCTTTAGCCGTGCCGGCGGCGTGCACACCGCGCTATCGACGCAGGGCTATCGGCTCCACGAGGAGTCCTCGCCCAGTGCTACTGAGGACATCTTCTATGACCCGTTCCTCGACGAACCGCCGACGGTGCTATCCTCGAAGGTTGTTGTTTGGGCACTCGGCTCTATAGCCGATCTTGTGATGCCTATTGAAGCGCGCTGCGAATACTGCGAGAATCATTCAGCAGACACAGCGGACGCGCTGCCACTCGGAGACGCGCACCCAGCCGACTCCGAGTCACTTGCACCAGGCTTAAGGCTCATTGCACGCGCGTGGGCAGCCAGCTGCGCCACTGCCTAAATATGCAGCGCACTGGCTTCGCGTGTAGTTGCATGAGCCGCTTTAAGGCGTGCGCCCGCAAAGCGCAGGCCAAGGAGGTAATAGAAGTACATGCACCGTCTCGAGGGGATCGAGCGGGCCTATCCATGGGGTTCCCGCACCGCCATTCCACGGCTGAAAGGGGATCAGGCCCCCGCGCCGCATCCCATCGCCGAACTGTGGTTTGGGGCGCACCCGGCTTCTCCTTCCACGGTGGACGGCGAGCCGCTGAGCGAGCTCATTGCCCAGCAGCCCAGCGCGTGGCTGGGCGAGCGCATCGCCGATCGCTACCAGAACCGGCTGCCGTATTTGGTGAAGATTCTCGCCGCCGATGAGCCCTTGAGCCTCCAAGCCCATCCCTCGAAGCAACAAGCCGAGGATGGCTGGGAGCGGGAGAATGCCCTCGGTATTCCGGTAGGCGGGGCGCAGCGCAACTACAAGGACGATAACCACAAGCCCGAGGTGCTGGTGGCGCTGTCCGAGTTTGAGGCCATGGCGGGCTTCCGTCCCCTCGCACAGACGATTCAGCTGCTGCGCCAACTGAACTGCGCGGCCATGGAGCGCTACCTGCACATGATTGACGATGGCCAGGCGCTCGCGGAGAAGGAAGAGGAAAACCGCCTCCGGGCGCTGTTCACCACCTGGATTACCATTCCCACCGCCGCCCGGGCGGAGCTGATTCAAAGCCTCATCGACGCCATCGACGCTCTCGATGAGACACAGGTGGAGCCGTGGATCGCCCACACCGTGCACAATGTGCGCGCCATCAATGAGCGCTATCCCAATGACATCGGCGTGCTGGGTGCCTTGTTGCTCAACCACGTGCGGCTCGAGCCCGGCGAGGCAATCTATTTGCGTGCCGGCTCTCTCCACGCCTATCTGCACGGGGTGGGCGTGGAAGTGATGGCCAACTCGGACAATGTGCTGCGCGGTGGCCTCACCACCAAGCATGTAGACGTGCCCGAGCTGGTGAAGGTCTTGGGCTTCGCCCCGCTCGTTGATCCCTTCGTGACAACGCAGAGCACCACTCAGGCGGGAACCACCATCACCCGCTATCCCGTTCCGATCGAGGATTTCACGCTCTCGTGCGCGCACATCGACGCTGCGAACCCGCCGCTCGACCTGCAGCTCAGCGGCCCCACCATCCTGGTGGCCACCGCCGGCGAGCTGACGGTCACCGATGCCGCCGGCGAGCAGCTGACACTTCGCCCCACCGAGGCGGTGTGGATGGATGAGCGCGATCGCGCTGTGAGCGTGGCCACCAGCGAGAGCGCCCACCTATTCTGGGCGTTCGCCTAAACACCCCAAGAACCCACAAAACGGCCCCCATCCTCAAGGAGGGGGCCGTTTCTGCTATTTGGATAGGGCGTCCGAGTTAAGAGCTTTCGGTGTTCCGCGGCGAGCTCACTGTGGGGCCGGTGCTCGTAGTATCGGCGCCGGCGTTCTCCTTCGCCGAGGAAGGCTGCGCGGCCGAGCTGCTCGGGGCGGCGGAGGAGGGCGCAGGGCTGCGCGGCTGGGAGCGGCTCGGGGCTGTGCTCGTCGCGCTCGGTTGGGTGCTGCTGTGTTCATCCGCAGAGCGCTCGCTGGGCTCTACGGCGGCGGAGCTGGTCGGCTCGCTCGAAGGCGTGCTTGTTGCCGTGCTCTCCGCGGGTGCATCCGTGGTGCTGCTCGGCACGGGCTCGACGTCCCCACTGGTCGGGGTGTAGGTGTCATCATCCTGCGGCGTCGTAGTCGTGCTGCTCTCCGAGGAGGTGCTAGCGGAATCACTCGTGCTCGGAGTGGAGGAGCTGCTGCTGATTGCCGGGGTGGAGGGCTCGCCCGTGCCAATGATCGGGGGAATACTCGGGAGGAACGACGGCAGCTGGGGGCTTGTAGTCGCGGTTTCGCCGGTGGTAGGCAGGCGCAGCACCTTGGTGGGCGGGGCCGTGCTACTCAGAGGCGCCCCGAGGGCCTGCGGGGTCGAGCTGCGACTGGGGGCGAGGGGCGTCATGCGGGAAGGGCTGGCCTGGTACTCGGCCGAGCTATCCTCGTCCTCTCGGCGCTCCGGCTCGCTCGATGCCTCGGTGGAGGACGAAGAAGAGACGCTCTCGGATCCATTGACCGAGACATAGCCGCCGCGGGTCTCCGTGGATCCTTCGCTGCGGCCATTATTAGGGGCCGAGAGCCACCATGCGCCGACACCCACGATCAGTGCGATCGCCAAGCCGGCGGAGGTGAACAGGAAGAATCGCTTCAGGTCGGTATCGACCATCGCTCACCTCATCTTCCGCTCGGCGGGCCTCGTGCACCGCTCATGAGCAAATATAACGAATCTATAACTCGCCATGGACGATAACACGAATAGGGGGGCCGTGAAAAGAGCGATAAGCAAGAAATGTTGGGCGCCGTGGCGCTTGTGCTTGACAGCGGGGACATCAGACCTTAACCACGCTGTGCCCATAGGTCCGGCTCATAAGCCCATTCCGCCGCGCCGCGCGCATTGCGGTTCCAAGCACCGGTGGCGACAAATATTGCGGCGACGTTAGGCGTGGTAGATATGGGATAAACACGCGTGATCGCCCTTATGCAGTCCCTCGTCCTTCGGCCAGCTGTACTGCGCCTGTGCCACTGTGGCGGAGGCGGGCACCAGCTGGGTGAGGTCTGCGGCGGTGGCGTGGCCGGAGTGAATACTGAACAAGCACGTGAGTGAGGTCAGCATGAGTAGTTGGGATGAAAGCATTTTCACCGAGGACGTCAACGTGGAGTTTCTCGATGAGCTCTCCGCTCTCGACGGCGAGGAGATTATCGAAGCTGTCGACGATGCCTGCACGCTAGCCCTGCGCCAGCCCGAGGTGTCCGACGCCGAGCTGCACAATGGGCTCGCCGCCGCCACGATCGCCGCCATCTGGGCCGGCGCGCCCTATAGCGCCGGTGCGGTCGTGGAGGACTATCCCTTCATCCGCGAGTTCAGCGGCGCGGGCTCCGAGGAGCTGCGCGAGACCGCGGCCGAGCTTTTGGAAACCTCGGTCGAGGACGCAGACATCGACGTCTTTCTCGAGGCGCTTAACTAATGCTGGTTGCCGTCGAAGGAATTGACGGGGCAGGAAAAAACACCCTCGTCACGGCGTTGCAACAGCGCATCCCCAGCATGGAGGTGCTCGGCTTTCCCCGCTATGAGGTCTCCGTGCACGCCCAGCTCGCCGATAAGGCACTCAAGGGCGGAATGGGTGATCTCATCGACTCGATTCACGGCATGGCCACGCTCTTCGCCCTCGACCGCTTGGGGGCGCGGGAGCAGCTGGCCGCCGCGGCAGCTGATCCCGCCCAGGTGCTGGTGCTCGATCGCTATGTGGCCTCCAATGCCGCCTATACCTCGGCGCGGCTGTCCGATGAGTCCGCAGCGCAGTGGGTGGCGGAGCTCGAGTTCACCACCTTTGGTCTGCCCGCGCCGGATGTGCAGGTGCTGCTGGATACGCCGGTGCAGATGGCGGCGGCCCGAGCGCAGCGTCGTGAAGCGCAGGATGCCACCCGCACCCGCGATGCCTATGAGCGCGACGCGGATCTGCAAACGCGCACGGCATATGCTTATCGACGCCTCGCTGCGGAAGGATGGGGCAGCCCGTGGATTGTGGCCGCCCCGGAGGATTCGCCGGCGAAGACAGCTGAACGCATCATGAATACATTAGGTATGGAATTATAAAACTATGGGTGCACCGAAAATTCTCGTCGTAGATGACGATCCCGCAATCTCTGAGATGCTGGTCCTCGTGTTGAAGACCGAGGGCCTGCAGGCGATCCCAGTTCTCGATGGCGCCGAGGCCGTGAGTGCTTTCGAGCAGCATCAGCCCGATCTCGTGCTGCTGGACCTCATGCTGCCCGGCATGAATGGCATTGATATTTGCCGTGTCATTCGCCAAAACTCCACCGTGCCTATCATCATGCTCACCGCTAAGACGGACACCGTGGACGTGGTGCTCGGGCTGGAGTCTGGGGCCGATGACTATGTGAATAAGCCCTTCAAGGTCCAAGAGCTCGTGGCGCGTATCCGGGCGCGGCTGCGCCGCGCCGATGAAGAGCCCGGCGAGCACTTCGAGATCGGTGGACTAAAGATCGATGTGCCGAGCCACTCCGTCACCCGCGATGGGGAGGAAACCCAGCTCACCCCGATCGAGTTTGATCTACTCACCGAGCTGGCCCGCAAGCCTGGTCAGGTGCTATCCCGTGAGGAGCTGCTGGAAAAGGTCTGGGGCTATCACAATGCCTCCGATACCCGATTGGTGAATGTGCACATTCAGCGCCTGCGCGCCAAGATCGAGAAGAACCCCGAGAACCCGCAGATCGTATTGACCGTGCGCGGCGTCGGCTATAAGACCGGCGCAGTGTAGGGCGAGCCGGCTCATTGTTGTGACCATCCGCCAACTCAAATCCGAGGCGCGGCGACTGCGCTACACCGTCGCCCACAAGTGGAACACATCACTGCAGATCCGAGTGATTGGATCGATCTTCGTGGTGTGTGCCCTTGTCGTGCTCATTTTGGGCTTGTCCATGATCTCGATCACCACGCAGCGGCTGGTGGACGCCAAGCTGGACATTGCCAATTCGGAAATCGATAGGGCGCGCCAGACCGTGGAGCAGCAGATCGCCTCCATTGATTCCGCCACCAGCTTGCAGCTGCAGGTGAACTCGGCGCGCTCGGCGCTGGCGGCGCGCGCCGGCGGACCGGTAGCGGATAAAGCCGCGGTGTATGAGCCGGTCGTGGTAGTCAATAGCGACAACGATGCCGATGTGATCAGCTCCCCCGAGGGCTATCAGATTCCGCCCCGCTTGCGTCGCTTTGTCAGTGAGGGGCAGGTCTCCTATCAGTTCACCGTGGTGGACAATGCGGATGGCAGCAGCGTGAAATCGCTGATCATCGGCACGCCGACTGATTCTGGGGTGCCGGATCTGCAGGTGTATCTCGTGCTCTCGATGGAAAATGAAGAGCAAACCCTGGCGCTGATGCGGGGCCTCTTCGCCGCCGGTGGCGTGGTGTTGCTGGTGCTGCTGGTGGGAATCTCGTGGCTGCTCACCCAGCAGATCACGGGGCCGGTGCGCTCGGCCTCGCGTATTGCTCAGCGCTTCGCCGACGGGCACTTCCGCGAGCGCATGGTGGTTGATGGCGAAGACGAGATGGCGCGCATGGCCATGAGCTTTAACTCCATGGCCGAGGAGCTCTCCAAGCAGATCGACCAGCTCAAGGAATACGGCGACCTGCAACGACAATTCACCTCCGATGTCTCCCATGAGCTCTCCACCCCGCTGACCTCGGTGCGTATGGCCGCGGAGTTGATCGCCAATCAACGTGAGGAGCTGGATCCGCTCACCCAGCACGCCTCCGATGTACTCATCCGTGAGCTCGACCGCTTCGAGGACCTACTCAAAGACCTCTTGGAGATCTCCAAACACGATGCTGGAGTGGCGACGCTGTCTGCCTCCGAGAGCGATGTGCGTTCGGTGGTGACCTCCGTGTGGAAACAGGTGAAGCACTTGGCCGAGAAGGTGGGGGTCTCGGTGCGCTTCGACCTGCCGCAGGAGCCGGTGATGGCCACCGTGGATCCGCGCCGCGTCGAGCGCATCCTGCGCAATCTCGTGGCCAATGCTATCGACCACTCCGAAGGCAAGCCGGTGCTGGTGCGCCTGCGCGGCAATGAGGAGGCCGTGGCCCTGGCGGTCTGCGATAACGGCGTGGGGCTCAAGCCCAGCCAAGAGGAGCTGGTATTTGAACGCTTCTGGCGGGCCGATCCCTCCCGCAAGCGCCACTCGGGCGGCACTGGGCTGGGGCTGGCCATGTCTCGCGAGGATGCGCAGCTGCACGGCGGTCGCCTCGAAGCCGTCGGCGAGCTCGGCGTGGGCACCATGTTCCGCCTCACCCTGCCGCGCCACCCGCACGAGCACGTCGAAAACTCGCCGCTGCCGCTGGATCTCGTCGACACCTCAATCTCGGTGGGCGTGACCGAGCTGCCCACCGATGAGTTCGAGGCCCAGGCGGCGGCGTCCGGCTCCGCTCTCGGCGCGGCCGCAGAAGAAGGAGATGCCACGGAGCCCGCAGCGGCAGCTACTGCTAGCCCCGCTGTCTCTCCCGCGACCGCCGCTCATGTCACCGAGCTATCGGAGGAGGAGATCGCCGAGATCGCCGATGAAGAATGGGCTCGCGCTGAATTCGGCGCCTTCGAAGATCCCGCCGCCGCGGGAGAGACCCAGCCCGGCGCAGCTGGCGAGGAGCCCGGGGGAGAGATGGATTCCACCGAGGTGTCGCAGGCGCGGCCGCCGCACCGGGACTACCTAGCCGATCTCATGGAAATCTCGGAAGAGGAGCTCGCCGCCGCGGAGCTGGAAGACTTCGGGCCGCTTGAGGACTCTGAGGGCTCCGAGGGGGCCGCCGATGCCCCGGACGCAGGCCCGCAGGAGGAGCCGCCGAAGCTGAAGGAGGACGATGATGACTGGCGCGAATAAACCCCGATCCGCCGCCCGCCGCACTGTGGCTGCGGCGGTGCTGGCCACGGCGCTATGTACCGCCGGCTGCACCAGCCTGCCCACCGATTCCGATCCGCAGGCACTACGCTCCTTCGAACCTGGGGCGGATGTGGGCGGGGAACTCACCCCCGAGCCCGGGCGGGAACCAGACCTTTTGCTGCGCGATTTCTTTACTGCCTCGGCGAATCCCAGCAAAAACTATGCCAGTGCCCGTAACTTCATGACACCCGAGGCCGCCGCCGCATGGAAAGAAAGCCCCGAGTCCAGCACGGGGGCGATCATCGTCGATCGTGTGGACCTCAACGCCAAGGGAACCCCGCGCGAGGGCACAGTCGGCTACACGGTGCGCGGCGAGGTGGTGGGCTACCTCCGCGAAGGCGGGGTCTATCAACCGGAGCATGCGTCCTTTGAGGCAGAAATGTCGCTGAAAAGGGTGGACGGAGAGTGGCGGATCGCCTCGCTGCCCGATGGGGTCATTATCGAGATGAGCGAGCTGAGCAAGCAATATCAGCCGCGCGATATCTACTTCTTCGATCCCAAGTTCCAGAGGCTGGTGGCGGATCGCCGCTGGGTCTATTCCGATCCGGATTCTCTCGACACCACGCTGCTGACGCTGTTAGCGGCGGGTCCGCGGGAGGCGTTGCGTGAGGGCGTAAAAACGGCGCTGCCGCCGAATTCCACCTTCATTGGCGAGCAAAACTCGGCCTATGAGTTCACGGGGCTGCAAACCCTCAGCTCGGAAGAGCGGCAGCTCTTCGTGGCCCAAGCCGCCTGGACCCTCGCCCGCTCCGATATCGCCGATCCCTACACCATCACCTCCGATGGCCTGCCGCTCTCGGCGGGGTCGAATACCACCTCATTATCGGATGTGGCCGAATTCAATCCCTTCGCCTCTGCAGCGGTGACCTTGCCGCTCTACGCGGTGGCGCAGGGAGAGCTGTATTCCATCGAAAATGACACCCCGGCGCGCGTTTCTACCCAGGGTGGAACCAAGGGTGTGATGCAATCGGCGGATGTTTTTGCCAGCTCCGACTCGGTGGCGGCGGTGTATTCCACCGATCCCAGCGAGGATGAGGACCCCGAGGTGTCGGCGGTGGATGAGTCGGCGAAGGACACCACCCTCTATTTCGGCGGCTTCGATGTGCCCATGAAAATGGCTCTCGAGGGGCGCAGTATCACCCGCCCCACCTTCGCCGCCGATGGCAATTCCATCTGGAGTGTGGTGGACGGCACCACCGTGGTGCGCACCGCCCGTTCCACCTCCAGTGGGGAAGTGGCCAATACCGAGGTGGACATAGATGAGCTATGGGACACGATTGACGCCGAGGAGCAATCGCGCCGCCCGCCGATCACGGCACTGCGCCTGTCGCCGACGGGCGTGCGTGCCGCGTTCATCGTGGAAGGTGATGTGTATCTGGGCACGGTGGTCTCGGAGCAGTCGGGCGAGTACGCGCTGCACGCCATCCAAAATATTGCGCCGTCTCTGGGCAACCAGGCCACCACGTTGGACTGGACGCCCACGGGTTCGTTGATCGTGGGCACCAAGAGCCAGGAAACCCCGGTGTGGCAGCTCTCCACCGATGGCTCCGAGGCGATCGCGTTGCCCAATGGCAATATCACCGCCCCGGTGCGGGGCGTAGCGGCCGGTAACTCTAACTATGTGGTGGCCGATCAGCACTCGGTTCTGCAATTGCCCATTGGCGGTAATTCCACCTTCTGGCGCGAGGTCCCGGCTTTGCAGGGAACCCGTGCGATCCCCGTGGTCGCGCGCTAAACTGCGGGCACGAGACGGCGCGGGATCGCCTTATTAGGCAGCCGCGCCGCAACGGCCCACACGGGGGAGGCTGCCATGAGCGGGGCATGGGAATGGATGCTGCCGGTGCGCTGCGCGGGATGTCACGCGCCGGGAGTACGCCTGTGCGCGCGGTGTGCGCGGGCGTTGGCGCAGCCGCCGGAACTGGTTATGCCCACTGTGGAGCTGGATGTTCCGGTATGGGCCTGCGGCCCTTATGGCGGGGCGCATCGCCAGATCATCGTGGAGATGAAAGAGCGCGGACGGGTGGATGTGATCCCGCACGCGGCGGCGGTGCTGCGAGCGGCCCTCGAGTTCATGGCCGCACGCGGGGAGCTGCCGGAGCCGCAGCGGCTGAGCCTCGTTCCGGCGCCCACCACCCGGCGCAATGCCCGCCGTCGCGGCGGCGATCATGTGACCGCGCTGTGCCGTCATACCCGCATCCCCACCTCTGAGCTGCTCTTCCGCACGCCCAGCGCCCGCGATTCGGTGGGGTTGAGTGCAGCGGAGCGGCGGCGCAACCTGAGCGGCTCGGTGCGGGTGAGGCGAGCCCCGCGGCCACTGCATCCCGTGCTGCTTGTCGACGACGTCCTCACGACGGGATCCACTCTGGCCGCGAGTCGGGCCGCGCTGGCGTATGCGGGGGTGAGGGTGATCGGTGCCATAACCTTAGCGGCGGCTTAGAGAAATCCGCGTTACTGGGCTAATGCGGGCTCGTCCTGTCCGCTAAGGGCGAACATCGTTGAGAACCCTAGAAGATTGGTCATAACCAGATGTATTCTTGAGGTGCAAGACATCATCGTCACCGCAGACCGCGGAGGAGCAATCCAGCCCTTCCGTTGGTGGTGGCCAACCCCGGGAGGTACACGCACGTGACTACACCTGCTGACAACACCGAGACTCTGCGCCCAGAAGCACAGGTTCGCATTACTGGACGCAACGTTGAGGTTCCCGAGCACTTCGCTGAGCGTGTCAATACTAAGCTCTCCAAGATCGAGCGCCTCGATCCCACCCTTACCTTCTTCCACGTCGAGCTGCAGCACGAGCCGAATCCGCGCCGTGCCGATCGCGCCGATCGTATTCAGATCACCGCCACCGGTAAGGGCCACTTGGCTCGCGCCGAGGCGAAGGAGGATAGCTTCTACGCCGCGCTGGAGACCGCGCTGGCCAAGATGGAGCGCTCGCTGCGCAAGGTGAAGGCCCGCCGCACCATCAGCCGTTCTGGTCACCGCGCCCCGTTGTCCACTGGCGAGATCGCCCGCGAACTCGTGGACGAGGCGAAGGCCGCCCGCGTGGAGGAGGATGATCGTTATGCAGACACCTACGCCGACAAGGTGGAGGATGTTATGCCCGGCCAGATCGTTCGTCGCAAGGAGCACACCGCTACCCCGATGAGCGTGGACGATGCTCTCTCCGAGATGGAGCTGGTGGGCCACGATTTCTACCTCTTCATCGATGAGGAGACCAACCGTCCGTCCGTGGTGTACCGCCGCCACGCTTTCGACTATGGTCTGATCGCCCTGACGGAGGATGAGGAGAGCTAGTTCCTCGACCGCCACGGCGGGAATGCCATTCGACCCGCCCGGAGCACACCAGCTCGGGGCGGGTCGCTGCTGTGTATGGTCCGCCCAGCTCGGGCGGGTTAGCTGCACCCTGGAGCCAGCCGGCGGGGCGGTGCTCTTAGGGCATGCTGCATCCTCTGCGTGCTGGGGTGCGTACAATAGGCACAGACTTGTGGGCAGCGGCGCCTTATCTTCATCTCCGATAGTGCGTTATGCTGCACGAAGCAAAAGCTTGAACGTGGGTGTGTCGTGCGCCGCGCCGATGAAGGGCGCGGAGGCGGTGCGTCGCTCCGGTTGTCGATATATAAGGAAAAGTAGAGCCTGTGCTAGGACTGTCAAAGCTACTCCGGATGGGTGAGGGGCGCGCTGTCAAGCGTCTGCGTCACCTCGCTGATCAGGTCATCGCAGTGGAATCGGACTACGAAAAGCTCAGCGATGATGAGCTGCGTGCAAAGACCGACGAGTTCAAAAAGCGCCTCGAGGACGGCGAAACCGTCGATGACCTCGTGGTTGAGGCGTTCGCGGTGGCGCGCGAGGCGTCGTGGCGCGTGCTCGGCCAGAAGCACTACCCGGTGCAGATCATGGGCGGCGGCGCCCTGCACTTCGGCAATGTCGCCGAAATGAAGACAGGTGAGGGTAAGACCCTCACCTGTGTGCTGCCCGCCTATCTCAATGCCCTCGAGGGCAAGGGTGTGCACGTGGTCACCGTGAACGACTACTTGGCTAAGCGTGACTCCGAGTGGATGGGTCGTGTCCACCGCTTCCTGGGGCTGCGTACCGACGTGATTCTGGCTACGAAAACCCCAGCGCAGCGTCGTGAAGCCTATGCTGCCGACATCACGTATGGCACCAATAATGAGTTCGGTTTCGACTATCTGCGAGACAATATGGCGCGCTCGCTCAACGATTTGGTGCAGCGCGGCCACCACTACGCGATCGTGGACGAGGTGGACTCCATCCTCATCGACGAGGCTCGCACCCCGCTGATTATTTCCGGCGCCGTGGAGGGAACCTCGCAGTGGTACACTGCCTTCTCCCAGATTGCTCCGCGCATGAAGAAGGACATCCACTATGAAGTGGACGTGCGCAAGCGCACCGTTGGTGTGAAGGAAGAGGGCGTATCCTTCGTCGAGGACCAGCTGGGCATCGACAATCTCTATGCGCCCGAGCACTCGCAGCTGGTCAGCTACCTGAACAATGCGCTCAAGGCCAAGGAGCTATTCACCCGCGATAAGGACTACATCGTACGCAACGGTGAAGTCATGATCGTGGACGAGTTCACCGGTCGTGTGCTCTCTGGTCGCCGCTATAACGAGGGCATGCACCAGGCCATTGAGGCCAAGGAGCAGGTGGAGATCAAAAACGAGAACCAGACTCTCGCGACCATCACCCTGCAGAACTACTTCCGCCTCTACGACAAGCTGGCCGGTATGACGGGTACCGCCGAGACCGAGGCTGCCGAGCTGCACCAAATCTATAAACTCGACGTGATCGCTGTGCCGCCGAACCGCCCTAACCAGCGCAGCGACGAGCCCGACTTGATCTACAAGACGCAGGAGGCGAAGTTCGCGGCCGTGGCCGATGACATCGCCGAGCGCGTCGAGAAGGGCCAGCCGGTGCTGGTGGGTACCACCTCCGTGGAGCGTTCCGAGTACCTGTCCACCCTGCTGCAGCGCCGCGGCATCAAGCACAATGTGCTCAATGCCAAGCACCACGAGCAAGAGGCCCAGTATGTGGCCCAGGCGGGCTTGCCGGGCAATGTCACCGTGGCCACCAACATGGCCGGTCGTGGTACGGACATCGTGCTGGGCGGCAACCCGGATATTCTCGCGGACCTGGCCTTGCGTGAGCGCGGTTTGGATCCGGTGGAGAAGCCGGAGGAGTACGAGGAGGCCTGGGACGAGGCCATCGCCGAGGCCAAGAAGCGCTCCGAGAAGTACGCCGAGCAGGTGCGCGAGGCCGGTGGCCTCTACGTGCTGGGTACCGAGCGCCATGAGTCCCGCCGCATCGATAATCAGCTGCGTGGCCGCTCCGGGCGTCAGGGCGATCCGGGCGAGACCCGCTTCTACCTCTCGCTGCGCGATGAGCTCATGGTGCGGTTCCGCGGCCAGGCCATCGAGTCCATGATGAACCGCCTGAATGTGCCGGACGATGTGCCGATCGAAGCGAAGATGGTGTCCAACTCCATCAAGACCGCGCAGTCGCAGGTGGAGAACCAGAACTTTGAGGCGCGCAAGAACGTGCTCAAGTACGACGAAGTGATGAACGAGCAGCGCAAGGTGGTCTACGGCGAGCGCCGCGAGATCCTCGAGGGCATGGACGTCGAGCCCTTTGTGAAGAACATGATCGACGAAACCCTCTCCGCCTATGTCGCCGCCGCCACCGAGGTGGGCTACGTCGAGGACTGGGATCTCAATGAGCTGTGGAACGCCCTCGAGGCGCTCTATGGCCCGAGCTTCGAGTACCAGCAGCTCATCGATGGCACCGAGTATGGTGCGGCCGGCGAGCTCTCCGCCGAGGAGCTGCGCCAGGCGCTGATCGACGACGCCCGAGCCTGCTATGCCCAGCTGGAGGCGGCCGTGACCGCCCTCGGCGGCGAGGAGCAGATGCGCAACTTGGAGCGCACCATCATCTTGTCCATCGTGGACCAGAAGTGGCGCGAGCACCTCTATGAGATGGACTATCTCAAGGAGGGCATCGGCCTGCGCGCCATGGCACAGCGCGATCCGCTGGTGGAATACCAGAAGGAGGGCGGCGACATGTTCAATGCCATGAAGGACGGCATCAAGGAAGAAACCGTCCGCCAGCTCTTCCTGCTGCGCCAGCAATTCGTGCCCAAGATGGAAGAGGCCGGCACCGCCGACATCAACAACGATGGCAAGATCGACGCCGAGGACATCGGCGGAGATGTGGCCAAGGTGCGCCAGGCCGAGTCCAAGCGTACCTACCGCGGGCCCGCCGAGAGCTAAACTCGCCCGCCCCGCCGCCCGCAGGACACCATCTGCGGGCCGCGCCGCTTAAAACACCCGCAGCGTGTGAACACACCACACCCTGCGGGTTGTTTTATGCGCGTGCAGTTCCATGGCACCGGCCATGAAGCGGTGTTGGCTCACCCCACCCAACGGCTGGCCGAGGCGCACCACAAAGTCGAAGCGGTCTCGGCGGTAGACATCCGGGATCACCCGCAGCTCGGCGATAGGTGGGGGAGCGCTATCCGCCGTGACTTTCTGGGCGGCGATGAGCCGACGCATCATGGCCACATGGGCGCGGACCTGCAGGGCGAAGCGGGCAGGGGCGAGGGTGCTGGGCTCCGCGGCCCCGCTCATCACCGCCAGCATTCTGCTCACCGGGGGTTGGGCAATGCTGAGCAGATCCGAGAGGCGGCGCGGCTGGCGCGCTCGCGGCTGGGTGCCGGGCTGGGCCGCGGTCTGCGCCGCCCCACGCTCAAGGGGGCGCAGTGACTCCACGGGGGAAAGCGTCGATTCGGCGGCGGCTGTGGTGGATGTGGTGGCGGACAGCGCGGCGGCTGGGTGCAGCTTTTTCAGATGAGTGGTACCGGCAATGGAGATAAAAGGCGAGCTCTGGGCGCTCATGGCTGTAACACGGCCTTCCTGCGCGGGATGTGCGCGATCGCGGAAAGCAGCCCTCGGCCGCGTGGCGGCTTGTGGCCCGTGGAATCCCCCTGTGTCCCGCGTATAGTATGGCATGGTTAGCAGCGCGGCGCCCGCCGTGCCTGCATAGATGCGCCCCTGGGGCGATAGCAACAACACAAGGAGAACAATGCGCGGACTGGTAGTGGATTATGTGGGAGTGCTCGATGGCTCGGAGGAGGTGCAGCGTCGCTGGCGTAACTTCTTCTCGGCGCTGCGGAAGAAGGGCGCCCCGATCGCCATTTTGTCTAATGATCCCGGCGGCCCCGGCGCGGATGAGATCCGTGAGTGGGAATTCCGCGGTATCGTCGATGCGGTACTTCTCTCCGGCGAGATCGGCGCAGAAAAGCCCACTGTGGAGGCCTTTCAATTCGCGGCCGACACCTTGGAGCTGGAGCGCAAGGACCTGGTGATGGTGGATGATTCCATCGTGAACGTGCGCGGCGCTGTGGAGGCTGGCCTGATCGGCGTGTACTTCCAGCAATTTGATCGCGCCATCGTGGAGATCGCCGGCGTCTTCGAGATCGAAGGGGAATTCTAAGCGGATGCGCGTCTATCTTCCGGCCACCTTTCCCATGCTTGAGCAGCTGCACAGCGAGAGCGTGATCCACGCCCGCAATGGGTGGGCTTTTGCCCTCACCCCGGCGCTGCGCGAGTTCTACACCAGCGGCGATGATGAGGAGCTCTCCGAGGTCGCCTTCGACGATGCGGCGCTGGCCTCCATTCGGCTCTTGGCTATTGATAGCGAGCAGCGTTTCCCCCATCGCCGCGTGGTGATCAGCGCGGATGTGGATGATCAGGCCGTGGAATTCCAGCCGGAGATGGGCGAGTCGGTGGTGCGGCTCAGCCCAGCCGAGGTGGCGCTGCGCGATGTGGCCGCGCTGCATATTGACCTCGAGGACGCGGAAGCCGATATCAAGCGCGCCCTCGCCGTGTTGGACGCCGCTGAGCTGGGCGATGAGGATGCACAATTGGCGGTTGGGGACGCCGCCGAGCACTTCTTGGCGTGGTACGACCCCACCGAACTGCCCTTTGTAGTGGAGTTACTCTAGCTGGCTGAGATTTCGGGGGTAAAACTAGACAGGTGGGGTGGGCAGGGCTAAGGTACGCTAACGTAATAGTTATTTCTTAGAGAGAAAATATTTTGGAGGCCGAGCTGTGGCCACCCCACCTGCCAATACCCCGCGTAGTCGCCGCTTCAGCCCGGACCGGCTCCGGAAGTTCCGCCGCGCTCTCGGCGCGATCACTCACCCCCTGCTTCCCGATGATTACACCGCGTTGCTCAACCACCGGTGGTCGACGCGCGAACTGCGCGGCGAGATCATTCGGATTGAAGCACTCAACGAGCGCACCGTCAGTCTGGAGATCGCTCCCGGTTGGGGAGTGCCCTTGGACTTTCAAGCGGGGCAGTTCATCGGTATTGGTCTGCCCATCGACGGCCGTTTCGTCTGGCGCAGCTATTCGCTGACCAATGCCCCGGTGCAGGGCAGCGACTCTATCTTCCACATCACCGTGCGCGCTATCGACGGCGGTATGGTCTCGCAGCATCTCATCTCCCACGCCCGCGCCGGGATGGCGATTCGCCTCGCCGCGCCCGCAGGAGATTTTCACCTCACCGATCCCGTGGCCGATCACCTGCTCTTTATCTCTGCGGGCACAGGCATCACCCCCATCATCAGCATGCTGCGCTATATCGCGGATACCGGCGCCATCGAAGACACCACCATTGTGGTTGCCCATTCGGTGCGGGAACGTTCCGATCTGCTCTTCGCCGAGGAGCTTGAGCATCTCGGCACCCACCCGAATGTCCGCCTGCTGCTGACCATCACCAGCGAGCAGGGCCGGATGAGTATGCAGTCGCTTATAGACGCCATCCCGGAGATATCCAGCTACGCCGTCTATGTCTGTGGCCCCGAGGAGATGATCCGCGCCGCGGAGCAGGAGCTGGGGGCCGTGCTGGATGATCCCAGCCAGATCCACAGCGAGCGTTTCGCCTTGGACCGCTCGAAGGCGGGGTCCAACCCGGGCGGAGTGGTGAGCATTGGGAGCAACGCCTCGGTGGAAGTCGATGGCGCCACCACGGTGCTGGAGGCTGCGGAAAGCATCGGGGTGGCCCTGCCACACGGCTGCCGCATGGGTATCTGCCATACCTGCGTCCAAGAGATCAAGGAGGGCCAAGTTATGGATTTGACCACCGGCCAAACCTGCGGCCCAGGGGAGCGAGTGCGCGTGTGTAGCTCGGTGCCCTGCGGGGACGTCAGTATCTAAAACCAGCACAACTACTGCACAATCGCTGCAACGCGAAGGAGAGACACAGAGACATGGCTATCGATAACATTCGCGCTTATTCGCATCTCACGGACGAGGACATCGCCGCCATCGGAGCTCGCTTCGACGCAATCAAGCAAGAGGTGGAGTCTGATCTGGGAGAGCGCGATGCGCGCTATATTACGAACCTGATTCGGGTGCAGCGTGGCTGCGAAATTGCGGGTCGCGCGGCGCTGTTCTTCGGCAAGAACAAGACGGCTTTTGCCACCGGCACCGGGCTATTGGCTCTGTCGAAGATCCTCGAGAACCTCGAAATCGGCCACAATGTGATGCACGGCCAGTGGGACTGGATGAACGATCCCACGGTGCACTCCAGCACGTGGGAGTGGGACAATAACTGCCCCTCGGAGCAGTGGATGCACTCGCACAACTACATCCACCACACCTTCACTAATGTCCTCGGCATGGACAATGACGTGGGATATGGCGTGTTGCGCGTGACCCGCGACCGCAAGTGGCAGCCCTACCACCTGGCGCAGCCGCTGACCAACACCATCTTGGCCACCTTCTTCCAGTGGGCGGTGGCATTCTACGATGTGGAGCTGGGCAAGATTCCCGCCGGCAAGGCCACCTGGGAAGAGACCAAGCCGAAGCTCTGGCAGACCATCGCCAAGGTGCGCAACCAGATGGCCAAGGACTACGCCATCTTCCCGCTCGTGGCGCTTCCCTTCGGCCTGGGTGGCACGATGCTCAAGGGCAATATGCTTGCCAACTTGATCCGCAACCTGTGGGCCTATTCGGTGATCTTCTGCGGACACTTCCCGGACGAGACCGAAACCTTCACCAAGAAGCAGCACGCCACCGAGGACCACAACCAGTGGTACTTGCGCCAGATGCTGGGCTCGGCCAACTTCCGCGGCGGTTTCCTGTTGAGCGTGCTCTCCGGCAACCTCAACTACCAGATCGAGCACCACCTCTTTCCCACCATGCCCTCCAACCGCTTGGCCGAGGTGGGCAAGAAGGTGGAGAAGGTCGCCCGCGACTATGACTTGCCCTATCACACCGGCTCCTTCCCAGAGCAGTTCTTCAAGGTGCAAAAGACCCTGCTCAAGCTGAGCCTGCCGCCGCGCTTCATGGTGGCCGATAAGGACAACGCCCCGGAGGTGCGCTCCAATGCGGCCTTCAGCGATAAGTTCCCGGTGGAGCAGTATCTCCACGTGGGCGAGGGCGAGAACGGGGTGCGCCGTGGTTTGGCCACGGGGCTGATCATGCTGAAGAAGATCCGCCCCGGGGTGAAAGAAGTGATGATGAACTTCTCCGGCCGTACCCCGCTGCGCCGCTAGTTAGGGGCGGTTCCAGGGCATCGTCACGTTCAGCGGGATCTTCATGGTCTCGCTGGCGGCGCGTCCCGCGAGGGACGCGGTGGCGGCGGCCAAGAACAGCGCGAGATAGGCGCTGGAGGTTTGGCCGGTAAACTCGATGGTGACGATCACCGCGAATAGCGGTGCGGCCATGGAAGTGGAGAGGAAGCTGGCGCAGCCCAGCAGCGCGAAGTCCGAGGCCGGCAGTCCCGGCATGAAGGGCTGGAGGAACACGCCGATGCAATAGCCGGCGAGCGCGCCGATGGCGAAGCCCGGGGTGAGCACACCGCCGACCGCGCCGGACCGCAAGGTGACAAACACGGCGATGCCCTTGGCCACCAACAACGCCGCAGCGAAGGCCAGGGCCGGTCGGCCCACCAGCACCTCGGTGGCGGCGAGACGGCCATTGCCGAGAACAGTGGGCAGATAGATAGACATCAGCCCCACCAGAATGAAGGCCGCAGGGATGGTCCACAGCATGGCCGCGCCATGGGTCTTATTGCTCTCTGCGCGAGAAATGGCACTGCGAAATACCACGCCCAGCAATCCGCAGAGTGCGCCCACGATGATTGCGGCCCCGAGATTGCCCCAGCCCTCAGAGAGCGGAATGGTGGCATAGAGCGGATCATTGCCCACCACGATGCCGGAGGTAACTGTGGCTACCGCGGAGCAGGCTAACACCGTCATCATCGCGCGAATGGTGATGGATCCGAGGAGGATCTCCACGGCGAAGATCGCCCCGGCGAGGGGGATGTGATAGATCGCGCCCAAGCCGGCGCCGGCCGCGGCCGCCACCAGAATACGGCGGGTCTCCGAATCCAATTCCAGCCGGTGCGAGAGCTGGCTGGACATCATGGCGCCGAGCTCGCGGGGAGCATTCTCGCGGCCCACCGAGGCGCCGGCGGCCACGGTGATCATCTGCAAAAAGGCGTTGATGAAGGTCGATAGCACGGGCATGGGCTTGCCCTTCATGCCCTCGGTCACCGAGCGGATCGGCTTGCCCTTTGTTTGCAGCAGATAGTAGGCCACTCCGGCCAAAAGGCCGGCGATGGTGATACCCCAGAAGCGTTGGGCGGCGGTGGTACCGGCGGTGAGGTGGGCCGTCATGCCTTCATGGCGGCTATAGACCAGCATTTCCACCATCTGCATCGTTTTCACCAGCGCTGCGGCCCCAAGTCCGGTGCCCACACCCACGATAAGCGTGTAGATACATAGCAAGGCGAGGCGCTTGAGTCGGGCCTGCGGGGTGGCCGCACCGGTGCCCTTGTGGCCGCGTTCGCCGGTATCGCCGCTATCCGCTGGCGCGCGATCGGAGCTGGCGAGTTGCACCGTATTCGTGGCCCCGCTGCTGCTCGTGCTGCAGTTGGCCGCGGTGGTGTCCTCGCTGGCTGCTTCGCTATCCTCTGCCGGGCGCTGTGTACTGCTCACAGGTTCTTCATCTCCCATTCATCATTGGAGTGCAAAGAGGTGAGCAGCAAGCGCACCGCCTCGGCGCGTCGAGCTGAGGGACCGTCCAGATCATCCAATCCGCACTCAGGATCGGCAGGAGGCCCGAGGTGGGTGCAGCCCCGCGAACATCTCTCCGCGGCGGCCGCGAGATCATCAAACACCGCGATCACATTCTCTGGGGTGACATGGGCCAGCCCGAAGGAGCGAATACCGGGGGTGTCAATAATCCAGCCCGTGCCGGAGTCGAGGGGCAACGCCACCGACTGCGTGGAGGTGTGGCGTCCCTTGCCCACTCCTGAGACCTCGCCGGTCGCGCGATCCGCGTCCGCCACGATGCGGTTGACTAGGGTGGATTTCCCCACCCCGGAATGGCCGATGAGCGCGGAGACCTGGCCGTCGATGAGGGCATTGAGCTCATCGAGGGGATCGTTAATCCCGCACACCACTACCGGCACCTCGAGGGCGGCGAACTCGGCGGCAAAGGCAGAAGGATCGGCCAGATCCGATTTGGTCAAGCACAGTACCGGCGACAGATTGCCCACATAGGCCGCCACCAGAGCACGTTCCACAAAGCCGGCCCGGGGCGGGGGATCGGCCACGGCGCACACAATGAGCAGCTTCTGGGCATTGGCCACCACGATCCGCTCATAGGGGTCGGTATCGTCGGCGGTGCGGCGCAGCACCGAGGAGCGTTCGCTGAGTTTCACGATGCGCGCCAAGGTGCCGGGCTTGCCGCTGGTATCGCCCACCACGCCCACGCGATCACCCACCTCGATGGCGGTGCGACCCAGCTCCCGGGCGCGCATGCAGGTCACGGTGTCCGCAGGGGCGCGGCCATCTAAAGCGACGCCCCAGCGGCCGCGGTCTTTGCTAATCACCATGCCAAACTCGGCGTCTTTGTGCTTGGGGCGGTGTTTCGTGCGTGGCCGTGAGCCCCGAGAGGGGCGGATTTTTACATCGGATTCGTCAAAATCGCGCCGGGATCTACTCACTATCTCACCTCACTCCTGGTGTGTTGGCGCAGCGGGGTGTGTGCCGGCGATCATCTGCGCCCACATGGTGTCGAAACCGGGCAGGGTTTTGGCGGTGGTGTCGATATTTTCCACCTGTACCCCCTCGGTGACGAGGCCGATAATGGCCCCGGCGGTGGCCATGCGGTGATCGTGGTAGCTGTGCCATACCCCGCCGTGCAGGGGCATGGGGGTGATGGTCAGCCCGTCTGTGTGGGCCTCGCAGCGCCCGCCGAGCCGGGTGATTTCGGTGCTTAATGCCTCGAGGCGATCGGTTTCATGACCGCGCAGGTGCGCGATACCGCGCAGGAACGAGCGGGAATTGGCCAGGGTGGCCAGGGCGGCCACGGTGGGGGTGAGCTCGCCAATATCGCTCATGTCGATATCGATGCCACGCAGCCGGCCATCGCTGGGGCCGGTGACCACGAGGTCGTGGCTATCGCCGCGCGAGTACAGCTCGGCCTGCGCGCCCATGCGGGTGAGGATGGAGCGAATCTCGTCCCCAGGCTGGGTGGTGGTGTGCGGCCAGTGGGGGACGGTCACCTCACCGCCGGTGACCGCGGCCGCCGCAAGGAAGGGGGTGGCGTTGGAGAGATCGGGCTCGATATTCCAGTGCCGGCCGCGGATGGTGCCGGGGCGTACTCGCCATACGTGGCGCTCGGAGGTGTCTACCTCTACGCCGGCCTCGCGCAGCATGTCGATGGTCATATCGATATGTGGTTGGGAGGGCAGCACGGTGCCGGTGTGGCGCAGCTCGATGCCGTTATCGAAGCGGGCGGCGGCCAGCAGCAGGCCGGATACGAACTGGGAGGAGCCGGAGGCGTCGATAGCGATCTCGCCTCCGGGCAGGCTGCCGGTTCCGTGCACCGAGAAGGGCAGCCGGGTACCGTCGATATCCGCCCCCAGCCCGCGCAGGCCGTTGAGCACCGCGCTCATGGGGCGGGTGCAGGCTTGGGCGTCGCCGTTGAAGAACACGGTGCCATCGGCGAGCGCCGCCACCGAGGGCACGAAACGCATGAGGGTGCCGGCCAGTCCGCAATCGATGGTGGTGCCCGACAGCGGCTGGGGTTGCACGCGCAGTTCAATATTGGGGCTGCCATGGGAGGGGGAGACGTCGCTGATGGAGACGCCTAGGGCTTTGAGGGCGCCGATCATCAGGTCGGTATCGCGGCTGCGCAGCGCCCCAGAGATCGTGGAGGGCCCGTCGGCGAGCGCGGCTAAGATGAGCGCGCGGTTCGTCATCGACTTCGATCCGGGGATATGTACGCGGGCGCGCACAGGGTCCTTCACAAATGGGCTGTCCCACAGGGGCATGCGTGCTGAATCCATACTTCGATTCTAGGGCTAGGGTCCGGTGGCGTCGTCGATGTGCCCTAAAACCGCAGGTGGTTGTGAGCATACGGGGGATAGGTGGCCAGGCTGCTGGCACAATGGGCACCATGTGTGGTCGTTTTGTTTTATTCACTACTGAGCAGGAGCTGTTGCGCCATGCCCAGCGGGTATTCGGCGTGTCGGAGATTGATGCGCCGCAGGGCTGCCCGCCGCCGCGCTACAATATCGCCCCCACCCACTCGGTGCCGGTGTTTGTTGCTACCGAGCTGCTTCAGGATGCCGCTACGACGGCCCCGCTGAGCCTGCGGGCCGCGTGGTGGGGCTTGCTGCCGCACTGGAAGAAGGACAGCACCGGTCCCGTGCTCTTTAACGCCCGGGCTGAAACCGTCGCCACCAAGCCGTCTTTCCGTGACGCCTTCGCCCGTTCCCGCTGCGTGATTCCCATGGATGGCTATTACGAGTGGAAGGATAAGCAGCCGCACTTTGTCCATCGAGAAGATGGCGAGCTGCTGTGGGCTGCGGGCGTGGTTGCCACCGGGCTGGGGCAGATGTCCACCACGATCATCACCACCGCCAGCGCCGAGCCGCTTGCGTGGCTGCATGATCGCATGCCGCGCCTGCTCACCGCCCAGGAGGCCCAGGCGTGGCTCACCCAGGATCAGCAGGCGGCGGAGGCGATCGTCTCCGTAGCGGCGCCGGAGTCCCTGCGCGCGAGTGTGATCACCACCCCAGCCGATACGGCCGTGGGCCGGGTGGGCAATGATTATCCCGAGCTGATCTCCTAGCAGCGCGCTTATCGACGTTCACCAGCCGCGCCCCTTTTCGGCCTAGGGTGCGGCGAGATCGCTGAATTCAGCGCCGAGGACGGCAGCCATATCGCTGGCGCGGAGCTGGATATCGAGCCCGCGCTTGCCGCCGGAGACATAGATGGTCGGATGCGCCGTGGCGCTGGCGTCGATACGCGTGGGCAGGAGTTTCTTCTGCCCCAGTGGGGAGATCCCGCCGGTGATATAGCCGGAGGACTTTTCGGCGTCATGCGGATCCGCCATGCTCACCTTGGATACGCCGAAGGCGTGGGCGGCCTTCTTCAACGACAGCGAGCCGGTGACCGGTACGCAGCACACCGCGAGGTTGCGGCGAGGCCCGCGTCCGGCGCTTAAGTCCACCACGAGGGTTTTGAAGATGGCCGCGGCCGCGACGCCCTCGCTCTCGCCGAGTGCTGCAGCAGCCTGCTGGCCGAAGTGGTCGTGACCGGCGTCGAACTCGTGAACCTGATGCTCGATTCCGGCCGCGCGCAGCACCGCCAGGGCGGGAGTGGCGGCACCCGAGGCGCCCTTTTTCTTTTTCTTTGCCATAACCGAGACACTATAACGCTGGAGGGGCCTAGCGCGTCAGCGATCAAACGCTAGGGTTAGAGAGTATGGATACGTCTGTACCTTCCATCACTGATCTGCCCGTGCGCACCCAAGATTACTTGAAGAACATTTTTGATATTTGCGAGCGGACGCAGGCGCCGGCCTCGTTGAAAGAGCTCGCCAGCACGATGGGGCAGAAGACCCCCACGGCCTCTGAGGCGGTGAAAAAGCTGGCGCAGAACGGCTATATTTACCGCGAACCCTACCGCGGCATCACCCTCACCGCGCAGGGGCGGCAGCTGGCCCTAGCTATGGTACGGCGGCACCGACTGGTGGAAAGCTTTTTGGTGGAAACGCTGAACTATGGCTGGGATGAGGTGCACGAGGAGGCCGAGCTACTCGAACACGCCATCTCTGATCGTTTGCTCGGCCGGATTGATAGCTTTCTCGGATTCCCCAGCCGCGACCCGCATGGGGATCCGATTCCCAGCGCGAGCGGGGAGATCGACACCGTGGGCGGTTATACGCTGGCAGCGCTTGCTCCCGGCGCGGACACTGTGGTGGAGCGGATCCACGATCACAGCGTGGACATCCTGCGCTACCTGAACGATAACGGCATCGTGCCGGGGGTGCGCATCAGAGTGGGCGAGCCGCCTTTCGACGGCATGGCGGCACTCTATGTGGGGGCAGCTGACGGCACCTGGTCGGCTGAGCCGGTGCTGCTCAATGAGGAGGCGGTGCGATGTGTGGACGTGGCGGACCCTAGAATAAATGAGGACGACTAGGACGCACGGCGCACACCGCGACTATAGAGGCAGGAGCCACGGGGATAAGCATGGTGGACACACCTGAGGACGCACAGGCCACGAGCCGAGCGCGCGCAGGCGAGGATGAGCGCAGCCTCGAGCAGCGTTTCGAAGACGACGCCCTGCCGCTGCTGGATCAGCTCTATGGCGGCGCGCTGCGCATGACGCGCAACCCGGCGGACGCCGAGGATCTCGTGCAGGAAACCTATTTCAAGGCCTATCAGGCCTTCTCCTCTTTTCAACCGGGCACCAATCTCAAGGCGTGGCTGTACCGGATCATGACCAACACCTATATCAATAGCTATCGCAAGAAAAAGCGCCGGCCGCAGCAGCTGCCCACCGAGGAGATCACCGATCATCAGCTGATGAATACCTCCACCCACGATTCCACCGGGCTGGAATCCGCTGAGGTGGAGGCATTGAAGCTGCTGCCGAATACCCAGATTGCGGATGCGATGAACCAGCTTAGCGAGGACTATCGCATGGTGGTCTACTACGCAGACGTGGAGGGGCTGGCCTATAAGGAGATCGCGGAGATCATGGGCACTCCCCTCGGAACGGTGATGAGTCGGCTGCATCGGGGAAGAAGACAGCTGCGCGATGCGTTGAGAGAGGTAGCTGCCGATCATGGCATCGGCGTCGAGCCCGAGACGGACAGCACCGAGCAGGCCACAACAACGCGGAAGGTGAGCCAATGAGAGACTGCGGACGCAAGCATGAATGCTCCGAAAGCTGCGAGCGCGCCTATGCCTCTCTCGCTCGGCTGCTGGAGGGGGATTGCAGCCCCGGCGAGCGGGCACAGCTGCGCCGGCACGTCGAGGCCTGCCCAGAGTGCTTCGAGCGTCTCGGAGTAGAGGAGCAGGTACGCGAGCTTCTGCGGCAGTGCTGCTGCCAAAAAGCCCCCACCCGGCTGCGTGAAACCATCCGCTTCAAGATGCGCGTGGAGTGGACCATCGGCTAGCCGCAGCGGTGAGAAAAGAGAAAACCCAGCGTGGTTCTTCAAAGAAACCAGGCTGGGTTTTGCTGCGCTAGGGCCTAGGCCAGTGGCTTAGGCGTTGGGGCGCTTACCGTGGTTAGCGCCCTTCTTGCGACGGTCCTTACGCTTGCGACCACGCTTGCTCATAGTGGTCTCCTTCCTAGAGGTGGGTATGAATGAAAAGAAAGTTTGAGTGCCCAGTGTATCGTCTCACTCACGGCGAGAACAATTCACTGTGGCACTCACGCTTCCTAGACTGTGGCGCGGGAGCGCTGGCGCGCCAGCGCCTTGTTGCGGCGCTTCAGGGCGCGGCGCTCGTCCTCGCTCATACCACCCCAGACGCCGGCATCTTGGCCGGACTCGAGGGCCCACTTCAGGCAGTGGTTGGTTACTGGGCAGCGGTTGCACACCAGCTTTGCCCGGGCGATCTGTGCCAGGGCGGGCCCGGAATTTCCTACAGGGAAGAAGAGCTCAGGGTCCTCGTCGCGGCAAACTGCGTTGTGGCGCCAGTCCATGGTGTACTCCTTAAAGTTAAGCTAAAGCTTTAGTGCATCTATCAGGGTGAATTATCGGCTTCGGGTGAAGGCAGGGTACGCATCGGATGATCCGGATGAGGGCGCTCTTCTCTTCGCAGTTCTGACATCCTACGGCTAGTAGAGGGCACGGGTGACTCCCAAGAATATGGGGGTCGTGCTTGCTAGCTACAGTGAAGCCAAGGGAGAGAAAAATTAACGCCCGCCGCTTAAGCGTTCCGTCTCAGCTGCGGGTTTAACGTATGGTTAATCTCTGCTTCTACCGAATTTTGGCAAAGGGTTGCGCTTTCTTTGCCTTCGCTGAAGTGAATTCTTGCACGACTATGTCTGTTTGGCTAGAGCTTTCGCCAAATTAGTGATATATCTCACGAAATTTGAACGCCCTCAGGGGCGATCACGTCGATCACATCGGGGACAGAAACGATATCGATGCGATCTGTCTCGCCCATAAACTCGCCGTCTAGCTGCCACTTCGTCTTCTCTGTCAGGGTGAGTGTAAGTGCGTTGATATCGTCAACTTGGATTTCTCCGGTATCCACGGGCAAAGCAGACCAGAATCGGACATTCGAGCCCACCGTCTTCATCAAAGCCGCCAGTCCACCGGCGCCTTCGGCGCTGGTGAGGGCGAAAATTGAGAGGCCACCTTCCGTTCGGGCATCGGGGTTGGTCACAACCGGAACGGGGCCGGCAAATGTCCAGGGATTGGTATTGGATACCACCACCAAGGGCAGCTCCTTTTCCTCCCGCACGGTGCCAGCGGTCTCCGCTCGGAAAGAGATATGCGGCGGATGCGCCCGCAGGCGACGCCAGGCGCGTGCCGCAATAAGCGCGTATTTGCCGGGGGTTGCCGAGATGCCGCGCTTGCGGGCCTGCTCCATCGAGTGAATCACGGCGGCATCAATGCCGATGCCTAGGTTCACGCAGAGCCAGCGCTTGGACTCATCATGGTCCGGATCTGTCTCTGTCGAGCCCACATTATGTGCCATGGCCAGCGGCAGGCGCCGCACCGTGCCCTCGCGGAGCAGATCCGCGATCTCAGAGGCGGCCTCTGTGGGATCATTGGGCAGCCCGAGGGCGCGGGCATAGACATTGGCGGAGCCGGTGGGGATGATTACTAGTCGCGGCAGCTCGGCAGCATCGGGGCGCGCAGCAACATCTTTGCCCAGCAAGCCATTGATCACCTCGCCGACAGTGCCATCGCCGCCGAGAATTATGATGGCGTCATAATCAGAGCGCCGCAGCCCAGCGCAGATCTCCTCGGCATGCTGCGGATAGGCCGTATGGACAGCCTTGATGGACGTCACAGGCGCGAGCGCGTTCACAACATCGCGGACAATGGCATGGCTGACGCTCGTGGAGTTGGGGTTCATCAAAAGTAGGCTTCGCACGATTCCCCAGTGTAAAGGATTCCGCTCCCGCGACGGCGCGCTGCGTCGCTGCGGGATGTCTAGGGCGCAGTCACCGGCGTTGTATAGACTGATGTTCTGTGAGCAGAGCAGAAAAATCCCGCCGCAGCCCCGAGTCCACGCCCCCTGCGGAGCAGGCCGCATCCGCCGTTCCCGCCCCTATTCGCTGGGCGGCGATACTCGGCGGGGTAGAGGGGCTCCTCGGTATCGCATATGGCATCTTTCTCATGGCCCGTGACCTGCTGGGATATCGCGATGCCTCCGCTGTTTTCGAAGATGAGCTGCGCGCCGATCTGCTCGGCTTCGGCACCGGCGTGGTCTTTCTCATCTTCTTCGGCGCGGTCTGCATTGCAGCACTATTCCTCGCCCGCGGCAAGCGCTGGGGCCGCGCGCCCATACTCATGCTCAACATGCTGCTTCTTCCCATTGCCTTCTATATTCACGGCGCCGGGCACACCCCCTCGGCCATTGCGGTGGGCATTGTGGGCCTGCTCGGCCTGGGCCTGCTCTTCAACGGGGTCGCCGTGCGCTGGGCGGCAGCGCAGTACTAGGCGAGAATATGCCTGCAGGGTGGCGTCGATAAGCGATTATCGACGCCACCCTGTGATCGTTGAGCCCTGTTGGGCGATGATCGTGTCCCCAGAAAGGCGCAGATTAATCGGGGTGGAATCGGCGCCATCGTCGATGGAGGCGCGGACATGGTCGATCCGCTTGCCCCGGTGCCACTCGGCGAGGGCGAGACCATCACGAACGGGATAGGCCACGGCATCGGTGCCCATTGCCACCCCTGAGCCGATTGCGTCGGAGAAGATGTGTTCCACGGCGAGGGTCGTGGGGTGGAAGAGGATGAGGCCGCGATCGGTGTAGACCGTGATGTGGTGGGGAAGATCGGCGTGAATGATGGTGCGCGGATCGAAGAGCGGTGCCACGCCGCGCTCGCTCAGCACCTCGCCATTGATGCCATAGGAGACAATACGTCCCTGGACGCGCAGGTCTTGGGGCGGGTAGTACACCGCGGCGGCATCCTCAGCAACGGCCAGAAGCTGGGCGTCCGGCTGCTCGAGCTCGATGGTTTTCTCGGGCTCCGGCTTGCGGGAGTCCTCGGGATTGCGGTCGAAAAAGTGCAGCCGAGCCACAGAGGCACCACTGTTATTGCCGGCTTCCTCAGGCGCGCAGATATCGATGAGGGCCAGGGTGCTCAGCCGAGTCAGAGCGGAGCCAATGCGGCAATAACCATGGCCCAGCTGTTCGCGCTCCTGCGGGGCGGGATCCTTACCCACCTGGATGGTGCGCACCAGATCCGAGCGCCACAGCACCACCAACTCATCGTTGTACACCCCCGCGGCGTCATTGGAACGCAGCGACTGCACGGGCTCTTCGGTGAGCACCGCGCGGGTGCTGTTATAACGGCCGGTATCGGCATCGATGGCCGTGGTTTCACCGCAGCCGAAGCCCGTGGAGAAGGACACCATCACCTGTGAAAATGCCAAAGATAGTGCGCAGACGGTGGCATCGCTGCGCTCATAGGACCAGCGCTCGGTCTCGGTGGCGGGGTCGAAGGCGAACACTCGGTGGTCCTCCGCGGCGATTACCAAGCCATCGATCACATAGGTATCCCGCTGCTGCAGCGGGGACTCAGCGGTGAGCGTCCACTGTTTATGCATGGACTCCGGGAAGGAGGTGACCACACTCGGCACCTGCGGGGGCTGCTCCTCTGGGCCGATGGAGCTGCGCAGATGCGCGTGGCGGGCCGGGGCGCTGAGGTATGTGAGCACACAGATGAGCGCCACCAGTAGCGCGAGCACAGACCAGCCCGCAGCGGGGGTGAGGCGGCGCCGAGCAGGGGTGGCAGCACCAGCCGCACCGCTATCGCGTGAACTCATGAGGCTGAAGGATACCGCACTTTCTAGTTACGGCGCCCGCGCCCTCCGCGGCCGTTCTGCTGACCGCGCCCGTGGCTGCGCCCAGCGCCCCGCGGGCGGCTGCCGCGACCACGCAGGCTCGAGGCACCCCCGCCGAAGACGGGGCGGGCATCGCCGATGGAATCCGTAGCGCCCTCGGGAATATCGAGGGCCTCGAATAGCTCTGGGGAGGTAGAGAACCACTGTGGCGGTTCCGGCTGGTCGAGCTTGAGCTCATCATTGATCAGCGCCCACTTGTGCAGCTCATCAAAGCCCACCAAGGTGACGGCCGTTCCGGTGTGGCCAGCGCGTCCGGTGCGGCCAATCCGGTGCACATAGGTCATCGGATCGTCCGGGGTCTGATAGTTGATCACATGGGTGACATCATCAATGTCGATACCGCGGGCCGCCACATCGGTGGCCACCAGGATCGTGATGCGTCCCTCGCGGAACGCAGTGAGTGAGCGCTCGCGGGCCGATTGTCCCATATCGCCGTGCACCGCCCCCACTGCAAAGCCATGGGCGGCAAGGCTTTCGGCCAATGTCGCCGAGGAACGCTTCGTGCGGGTGAAAATGATGGTGCGGCCGCGGCCGGGAGCCTGCAGAATGCGGGAAATAATCGCCGTTTTATCCATCTGGTGCGCCTGCATCACCACCTGGCGGGTAGAGGCGTGTGTCTGCGAGGACTCCGCCGACTCGGCCCGAATATGCACCGGCTTGTGCATGAAGCCCCGAGCCAAGGTGATGATGGGGCCGGGCATGGTGGCCGAGAACAACATCGTCTGGTGGGCGTGGGTGAGTATGGCCATGAGCTTTTCAATATCGGGCAAAAAGCCCAGATCGAGCATCTCATCGGCCTCGTCGAGAACCAGGATCGCCACCTCGTTGAGCCGCAGTGCCCCGCGCTGGGCAAGATCAAGGAGCCGTCCCGGCGTGCCCACGACCACGTCCACGCCTCGCTCGAGTGCCGAAATTTGATCCTCATAGGGGGTGCCACCGTAGATCGCCAGTACCCGCACCGGCAGGCGGGCTGCGGCAGTGGCGAGATCCTCACTCACCTGTACCGCCAGCTCGCGGGTGGGGCAGACAATCAGGGCGCGCGGGGTGCCATCGAGCTCCGCTACATCGGCGGCGTCAAAGACGCGATCAAGAAGAGGCACGCCGAAACCGAGGGTCTTGCCCATGCCGGTGCGGGCCTGGCCGATGATATCGGCGCCATCAAGCGCTAAGGGCAGCGTGAGCTCCTGGATGGCAAAGGTGTGGGTGATGCCCTTTTCTGCCAGGGCCTCCACGATCTCCACGGCGACGCCCAGCTCCGCAAAAGTCGGAGTGGCGGCGTCCTGCGTGGCGGCTGTACTGCGAGAAGGTGGTGCCGCGGCGGGCGCGGCGGCAGCCTCTGTAGCGGCAGGGGGAGCGGTCGCCGCAGCCGTCTCGGAGGGTGCCGGTGCGGCCTCGGCTACCTGCTGGCGCGTGGTGTGGCGACGCACTCGGCGGCGGGAACGCCTCGAACCGGCAGAGCGAGGCTGATCGTGGGCGGTGGAAGATCCTTGGTCAGACACATCTATAGATACTAACTGTCCTGCCACTAGTATTGGAGACTGCCTCAGTGCACGGTGGCAGAGAACTACTATCCTCACTGTGCATATGAGACGATAACCGTTAATTCATACGCACCGGCGCGGTAGCCTAGGCAGGTGCCGCGCCATCGTCACAGACATGGAAAGAGGGCATCTGTATGGACATCAAAATTGGTTTCAATGACAGCCCACGCGAGCTTGTTATCTCCTCCGATCGCGCCCAGGATGAGGTGCTCGCGCAGGTGCAGCAGGCACTCGCCAGCGCAGAGCCGACCTCTGTGACTCTGGATGATGACAAGGGCCGAAAGTATGTGGTTCGTAGTAGCTCTATCGCTTATGTGGAATTCGGTTCCGCACACGCTCATCCAGTGGGCTTTATCAACTAACGCCGCCGACAGGCGCAGCGCGCAGGATCACGAGGCAGAAGGAGTAGCGAGTCATCGACGAGAGAAGACATCTACGCGGCCAGGACGGGGAGGACCGCCCCGACCGCTATAACGCGTGGAATAGCGACGATGACATCGCTGCCTCGCGCCACCACAGGCCGGAGCCGGCGCCGTCGCCGGGGCGGCATGAAGCAGCGGGGGAGCGTCGAGAAGCAGAAGAGTCCACGGACTCCTTCTTCGTGCGTTTCGCCCGCGACTATGGCTGGCGGGCCTATGCCATTCCGGTGCTGGCGATCATCACCGTGTGGGTGCTCGTCGACATCATCCATCAGCCCGCCGCTACCACACCCCCCACCGCCTCCTCCGTTCCGCCGGCAGCCACGAGCACAGGTCGCGACGAGGGGCGACCGCCGGTGCCTAATCCCGCAGATCTGACGTTTCTGACCGAGGGCGGTCAGCTGCCCGAAGGCGGGCCCTATACCGAAGACGGTCGCGGCACCTACCGCACGGTGGGCGCACCTGGCGCCGAAGCTGGGGCGGGCCGCCCGCGCACCTTCACTTATGTGATCGAAGTGGAAGAGGGGCTCAACCCCGCCCACTATGGCGGCGACGATGGCTTTGCCGCGATGGTGGATGCCACCCTGACCAATCCGAAGGGCTGGACCGCCGATCCCGAGTTTGGCTTCAAGCACATCGACAATCCGGACAAGGCGGATCTACGCATCCAGCTGAGCAGTGTGAACACCACGCACAAGAGTTGCGGCGCCAACTTGGGCATGGAGACCTCCTGCTTTACCTCCGACGGCAATCGCGTGGTGCTCAACGAATCCCGCTGGGTGCGTGGCGCTCGGCCTTTCGCTGGTGATCTCGGCGCCTATCGCCAATACCTCATCAACCACGAGGTAGGACACGGTATCGGCTATGCGCAGCATGTGCCGTGTGGCCGCGATGGCGCCCTCGCGCCGATCATGATGCAACAAACCCTCAGCCTCTCTAATTCGGAGCTGAACAAGATCGACCCCAACGAGATCTACCCCGACGATAACGCCACCTGCAGCTATAACGCGTGGCCCTATCCGAACGGCAAGAAGGAATAAAATCGGTGACTCTCACACCGCGGCCGCTGCCCGCTGGGGCGACGGCACGTTATGCCCGCCATCTCTCCCTGCCTGGAATCGGGCTGCAGGGGCAGCAGAAACTCTACGGAGCCTCGGTGCTGGCGATTGGTGCTGGCGGGCTCGGTAGCCCGGTGATTGAATACTTAGCCGCGGCTGGGGTGGGGTGTCTGGGCATTATCGACGCTGACGCGGTGGACCTGTCTAACCTGCAGCGCCAGGTGGTGCACCGCACCAGCGATATCGGCACGCCGAAGGTGCAGTCCGCGGCCCGCTTTGCCCGCGAGCTCAACCCCGAGGTGGAGGTGCGCACCCACCACTGTGCACTCACGGCCACTAATGCCCGAGACATCCTCAGTGAATACGACATCGTGGTGGATGGCTCCGATAACTTCGCTACCCGCTATCTGGTGGCCGATCACTGTGCGGAGCAGTCCATCCCGCTGGTATGGGGCAGCATCCAGCAATTCGGCGGTCAGCTATCTGTCTTCGCCGAGGGCTATACCTTGCGCGATATTTTTCCCACCCCGCCGCCGCCCGGTAGCGCCCCCAACTGCGCCGAGGCCGGCGTCTTTGGCGTGCTGCCTGGGGTGATCGGCACCATGATGGCCACCGAGGTGATCAAGCTCATTACCGGATTCGGTACCCCGCTCATCGGCCGCCTCGCTACCTGGGATGCGGCGAATAACAACTTCAAAACCTTCTCCTTTTCCCCGCACCCGGAATCGGCGGCGCTGCGTCACCGCACCGTGGTCGAGGCATGCGAGTGGGGAGACAGCCCAGCAGCGACGACAGCTGCTGCTGCGGTGGATGCGGCCACCCGCCGGAGCGCCGATGCCCAGGAAGGACACGCGATCGATCCCCAGAAGACACCGCGAGACGCCGAGAACACCGCCCCGCCTGCGCCCACAAAGGAGCCGGAACACCGCTCGATGGAGGAGCTGCCCGCCCTGCTCGAGGAGGGCATGATCTCGGTGGATGTGCGCGAACCCATCGAATGGGAAGGGGGAGTACTGGGCGAGAGCCTGCTCGCTCCGCTCTCGCGGCTGCGCGCCGGGGACCTCGGCCAAGTCGCCGAGCTGGATCGCGCCCAGCCGGTGGCGCTGTATTGCAAAGCGGGAGTCCGCTCGGAAGAGGCCGCGCGGATCCTGCTGGCCCATGGTTTCGCGCGCGTCATCACCCTCGATGGGGGCATCATGTACTGGTGGATGAACCAGTAGAAGGCGCAGCTCGGAACGCAATCTTGCCCATGGCCGTGGTGTGCGCGCCGGGCGCGTGGGGTGCAACGCTAATCTAGGGGCTATGACTGACACCACCGACTCGACACCCGTGGGCTCGGTACCGGGGCACGTTTTTGAGGCTTTCCGAGTGCCCACCCATCACATCGCCGCAGCAGAGCGACTCGGCGCGGCGTGGGACAACGGCATCAAATGTGGAAACGTGGTGATTTCCCGAGCCCCCTCGGCGTCTTTTGCCGCGTGGTCGGCCAAGCTGCGCGATAGCCTCAGCCCTCGTGGTGTGCGGCTGGTGCGGCCGGTGCGCTCCACCGATGGGCGCGTGGTGATCTCGGGATTCCGGGCTAATGCCTATGTGGTGGGCGAACCAGCGCAGCGTGTCGATGAAACCGTGGGCGCGGCCCTTCTGCTCGCCGACGCTCTCGCCGAGGTGCCGGTGCCCCAGTGGGTGGGCCGCGATATGCAGCAGGTCGACGATGAAGCCAGCATTTTTCAGCTGGCTGATCGTGCCGCGTGGGCAGAACAGCCGGCCGAGTTGTTGGCCCGCGCTTTTGAGGGCGATCGCCCCGCCCGCGGCCACGAGGTGGAGGCGCTGAGCGCCGCTGCGGAGCTGCATCGGCGGGTGCCCGAGATTCCCCTCGAGGTGCAGTTGGGCCACGCTGACATGCTGGGTACCACCATCTTCTCCGGTAGCCAAGCTCCGATTGTGACCGAGATCGTGCCCGTGGCCCACCCGCATGCTTATACCGCGGCGCTGACGATGGTAGATGGCATCATCGCCGATGCCGTCGATATCGGGGTGCTGGATCGTTTCTCGCATCTGCGTTATCTCGACGCCTTGGCCGCCCGCGGGGTGCTCTATCGCCTCTATGTGCACGCGCTGCACCGAGCGAGCCGCCCCGCACACAGCCGCCGCATTGTGGCGTTGGCCCGCGAACTTGGCGAGCGTCTCGACGCCGACTCCTAGCCCAGATTTCCCCCGCATTCTTCGAATGTGTGTTCTTAGTTGTCGAGGGGCAATTCGCTGTGAGTGTCCACTACCTCTGCAAGAATGATGGGCATGAATAGCACCCCGCTGATGGCCCCACCACCGAACCCCACGGTGACAGTCACCTACCCCGGTCCGCGAGAAACCCCTCGTAGGACGTGGTCTGCGGCCGTGCACGAGCTGGTGCACGCCGAACTAACAGGCACCGTGAAGCTCATCGGCGCCGCCAACACGGGTGTGAGCTCCGCTTTGAGCGATACGGTGGTGGGCTTGATCAACGCGGGTGTGGATCCGGCGGAGATTGCGCTGATCACCACCGCCAAGGAGACGGCGAGTTATCACCGCAGCGAGCTCTCTTCTCTGCTGGGCGGCCGTGCCGAAGGCTTTGCCTCCGCAGGAACGCTCGTGCGCTCTATTCACTCCCTGGCTTTCGCCATTGTCCGGGCCGCGCGCCAGCGCGATATTGGCACCTCGCCCCGCATGATTACCGGCGCCGAGCAGGATGCCGTGATCCGCGAGCTTCTCGACGGCCACCGCGAGCGCGGCGGAGCCTACTGGCCGGAAGAGCAGCACGAGGCACTCGAGCTCGTCGGATTCGCCCGCGGCCTGCGCGACTTCCTGCTGCGCGCCCAAGAGCGCGGTCTGGGTGCCGCAGACCTCGAGCAGCTCGGCGAGGACTGGGACCGCCCTCTATGGTCTGCTGCGGGGCAGTTTTTGCGGGAGTATCGCCACACCATGGCGCTCTCTGGCCAGGACTCGCTCAACGCCTCCGAGCTGCTGGCCGAAGCTCACCGCCTCATCACTGATGATGAGCAGCTCGCCCAACAGGTGGCCCGCTCAGCGCGGTATCTGCTGATTGATGACGCACAGAATCTCGATCCCAAGGCAGCTGGGTTGATCGAGGCGCTCACCCCGCACACCACGCTCATGGTACTCGGTGGCAACCCAGAGCACTCCGTGTTTCACTTCCGTGGCGCGGATCCCGACTTCTTCATCGACTACCACGCCGAGCACACCATCGAGCTGACAGAGCCTCAGGTTCAGGCGCGCTCGCAGTATGTGATGGCCGCTGATGCTCGCAGCCACCACGACTTCATCGCGGACCGAGTACGTCGCGCCGGGCTGCTCGACTCGGTGGCGTGGCGCGATATCGCAGTGATCGTGCGCAGTTCAGGGGAGATCGGTAGCCTGCAGCGGGCGCTATTGATCGCCGGTGTCCCCGTGCACGTAGACAACTCGGCGATGGTACTCAAGGAACAGCGGGTGGTATCCAGCCTGCTTATCGCCGCACGGAGCCTGCTGAGCCGTATCAGTAGCACCGAGCTGAGCGAGCTCATCCTCGGCCCCGTCGGTGGCGCCGATCCGGTCACCTACCGCCGCCTGCTGCGCGGTGTGCGTGCCGCAGAAAAACGCCACGGCGGTAGCCGCCGGGCCATCGAGGTACTCGAGGATCTCCTGCTTCCCCAAGCCCCAGGCTATACCGCGCCGGAAAACGCCGAGATTCGCGATAGCCTCACCGAGCGGGAAACCCAGATTTTGCAGCGCACTACCGAGGTGCTCGAAGCGGGGCGGGCGGCCTATGAACGCGGCGAGTCCGTTGAGGCGGTGCTGTGGGCGTTGTGGGAAGCGACCGGTCTTGCCCAGCACCTGCAGGCGGTCTCGCTTCGCGGCGGAGCGTCCGGCTCCCAGGCGGATCAGGATCTCGACGCCGCCATGGCCTTGTTTGATACCGCCGGCGACTATACCGAGCGTCGCCCCGGGGCCTCCTTTTCCAGCTTCATCTCCTATATCGACAGCCTCGATGTTCCTTCGCTCACCCGCGAGCGGCGCGGCGCAAAAACAGATGCCGTCACCATCCTCACCGCCCACTCGGTCGTGGGCATGCACTTTCGCCTCGTGGTAGTCGCAGGAGTCAATGAAGGTGCTTGGCCGCAGCTGGGAGAAACGGGCACTTTATTCGGCCAGGAAGAGTTAATCAACCACACAGACGAGGACATCGACCCTGGGGTGTATGTGACCCACACGGCCGAGCGGGAAGCAGAAGAACGCCGTCTGCTCAGCTTGGCCTGCTCCCGAGCGACCGAACAGCTCTACATCATGGCGATCGATGACACGGAGAGCGAAGATGGAACCACCGAGCCCTCCCGTTTCCTCGCTGCCACCCCGGTGAGCATGCGGGTGTATAGCGCCGAGACTGCCGCCAGCACATCCGAGGATGCTGGGGCGGTGCGCGCCATTCATCCGCGTATGCTGTCCACCTCGAGTGTGATCGCAGAACTGCGGCGCACCCTGGAAAATCCGCACGCTCCCGCAGCGGATCGCGAGCATGCCGCGTATCATCTCGCGCGGCTAGCGGAGGCCGGCGTGCTGGGGGCCAGCCCGCAGGAGTGGTGGGGCATGCGGGCGGCCTCTACTACTGAGCCTCTGGTGCGTGCCGGGGACACCATCCGTTTATCCCCCTCCACCATCGAAAAGAGCCTTGATTGCCCCCTCAACGGCACCGTGGCGAAGTTCGCTGACTCCGCCAGTGGCAGCCCCCAAATCACCGGCACGCTCGTGCACGCCTTCGCCGAAGCCATTGATAATGGCGCCGAGGAGAGCGTGGCGCGCGAGTTGGTGGAGCATGCCTTTGCTCAGCAGCTCGATGATGCAGCGTGGAGAGAGGAGGCGGAGATCGCGTGGTTTAGCACCATGCTCGATAAAACACTGTCGTGGATCCACTCTGCTAATGCCGCGACCACTTTGGTGGGTACCGAGCGGCAGGCGTGGGTGCGCGTCGGCCATCTCACGGAGGGCGAGCATGATGTGATGATCTCCGGCCGGCTGGATCGTATCGACCGCAGTGGCGATAGCCTGCGGGTGGTGGATTATAAGTCCTCCGCTCAGGCCATTGCCCAGAAAGATGCCGCCGATCACGCGCAGCTCTCGGCTTATCAAGTGGCCGTAGCGCACGCCCGCCTCGATGCGGAAGGGAATCTCGCCACCCGCCGCCCCGAGGACCCTGAACTCGAGCGGGAGGGCGCCGTGCTGGTTTATCCCGGCACCAGCACCAAGAAGGTCACCACGCGCGAGCAAGCACGGCTCGATCAGGAGCAACTCGCTGCTTTTGAGGACACACTCATGGCGCTGGCGCGGGAGAAAGCACAGCCGCGGGTGCGGGCTGAGCTCAATGAGAAGCAGTGCACGTATTGCACGTTGAAGGCGGTATGCCCGGCACAGGATCAGGGAAGGAGCATCTTCAATGCCTAAGCAGAACAATCCGCGGCTGTCTCCCCGTGAGCTCTCGGAGCGACTGCAGCAGCCCTATGCACCGACCGAGCAGCAGGCAGCGGTGATCGGTGCGGAACAAGGATCACTGCTGGTGGTGGCCGGTGCCGGCGCCGGTAAAACCGAAACCATGGCCGCGCGCGTGGTCTGGCTGGTGGCCAATGGGCTGGTGCGCCCCGATCAGGTTCTGGGACTCACCTTCACCCGCAAGGCCGCCGGCCAGCTGGAACAGCGCATCCGCCGGAACCTCGCCACGCTGAAAAACACCCTCGGGCTCGCGGTGGATGAGCAGGGCCGCGAGCTCAGTATCGAACCGAAGGTAGCCACCTACGATTCCTACTGTGGGGATCTTGTGGCCGAGTACGGCCTCTTGCTGCCCATCGAAACATCTGCGCGCCTGATCACCGAGACCGAGCTTTACCAGTACTGCTATGAGGTGGTGCGGGAGCACTCCACCGCGATCGCCAGCGATCCCAGCGTCAGCTCGGCTATCGACTCCACCCTGGCGTTGATGTCCGCACTCGATTCCCACCTTGTCGATCCCGCGGATCTGCAGGAGGCGCAGCGCGACTATATTTCGCTCATCGATGGGCTCGAGACCAGCCCGCGGCAGAAAAAGCAGTACAAGTCGGGGAATGTCGAAAAACTTGTCACGGCGATGACGAAGCGCCAGGACTATCTGCCGCTGGTGCGGGAACTGCGGCGGCGCATGAAGCGCGATAATGTGGCCACCTTTGCGCAGAAGCTTTCTGCGGCGGCCCGCATTGCCCAAAGATATCCCCAAGTGGGCTATCGCGAACGCCGGAAATTCCGGGTAGTCATGCTCGATGAGTACCAGGACACCTCCAATGCCCAGCGGGTGCTGTTGTCCCATCTTTTTGGCAATACCGACCGCGCGTTGAGCATTACCGCTGTGGGCGATCCCATGCAGGCCATCTATGGCTGGCGTGGCGCCACTTCCACCAATCTGGACCAATTCGCCACAGACTTTCCCCGCATCGCGGAGGATGGGAGTACCTCGCCGGCACCGAAGAGCCAGCTCACAACCTCCTGGCGCAACCCGAGTAGCGTGCTCGAGCTGGCCAATGCCGTCTCCGCCTCCGTGTTGGAGCGTGATGGGCAGCAGCGCAGCGTCGAAAAGCTCAGTTCCCGGCCACAGGCCGCGGCGGGCGATATCGCCCTCGGATGGTTTCGCACCTATGAGGAGGAAGTGGAGTATGTCGCTGGGCGTCTTGCCGAACGCTTCCAGGACAAGCAGGAGGCGGGAGAGCGTTTCACCGGCGCCGTTCTGGTGCGCAAGAACCACCACATCGCCGCGATGGCGGCAGCCTTGGCCCAGCGCGGTATCCCCTATGAGATCGTTGGCCTCGGCGGGCTGCTGGAGGTTCCGGAAGTAGCGGATGTGCTCGCCATCGCCACCATGCTCGTCTCCCCGGAGAATAATGAGGCCGCGGTCCGCGTGCTGTGTGGCCCGCTGGTGAATCTCGGGGTGCAGGATCTCAAGGCGCTCCACCGCCGCACCGAGAATATTGCCGGCCGAGTGAATTCCAGCGGCGAGGTAGAAGAGGATGAACGGCTCGGCTCGCCCGATCCGCTGGAGCGACTCCGCGCCGCCATCGACCAAGCGCTCAGCGATGAACCCGATGCCCATGTGGGGCTTGTCGACGCCATCGCGGACCTCGGGGAACCGGAGCGCTATAGCGAGGAGGGCTACCAACGGCTCGCCGAGCTCGCCTCGAAACTGCGCTACCTGCGCTCCTATTCGCTATCCAAACCACTGACGGACATTATCGCCGATATCGAGCGGGTATTTTCCATCCGTACCGAAGCGCTTGTGCGCCGCGATCCGAACAGCGATGGCAGCGCCGGGGTGGCGCACCTGAACCAGCTCGCCGAGAAGGTGGCCGAGTTTAGCCGCACCCCCGGGGCCTCCTTGCAGTCCATGCTGAGCTACTTTGAGCTGGCGAAAGAGCACGAGCGCGGTTTCGACCGTGCCGAGATCGCCGTCCACAGCGACCGCGTGCAGCTGCTCACCGTGCACAAAGCCAAGGGCTTGGAATGGGATACCGTCGCGGTGCTGCACTGCGATAACAGCACCTACAACGATGGGGAAACCAGGCAAAAAAGGTTTGATAACTGGCTCAACTCGGTCGGGGAGCTGCCCCCCGTGCTGCGCGGCGATGCCGTGATTACCGATATCGCCGGGGTGGAGAACCCCAATGGTGTGCCCGTGCTGGACCTCGAGGGAGTCACCAGCCAGAACGAGGCGGACGCGGCGATCACCGAACACCGCGATGAATTATGGCGGGGCTATCTCGATGAGGTGGTGCGCCTGTTCTACGTGGCTATCACCCGCACCGAAAACACGCTGATCGTCAGCGGGGCGGCGCACGCCGATCCGACGAGCAGGGAGACCACGCCCTTCGAGCACTTCACGGCGCTCAAAGAACTCGCCCCCGAATCCGTGGTGCACTGGTACGACAGCAGTGAGAGCGAGGAGCCGGATCCTGCCGCCGCCACCGCTGAGGAAAGCACCACCTCAGCGGCCCCGGCGACGGATCTGCGCTTCCCGCGGCTGTGGAAGGAAGAAAAGGCCCAGGCGCTGGCGCTCAACCACGGCATCGCCAGCTATAGCGAGGACATTCTCGATGCGGCGGCCACGGCCGTGGAGGCGGCCCGCCACCGCCGCTGGGAGGATCTTCCCGCCAACTCCAGTGAGCTCAGCCAGTTGTGGCAGCAGGAGGTGGAGGCGCTCATCGCCGAACATGAGGCCGCCGCTCGGCCCGTGGTGGAGGTAGAGCTCAGCCATGAGCTCTCCACCTCTGATCTGGTGTCGCTGAAGTCCAGCCCCGCGGATTTCGCCCGCCGCCAGCACCGCCCAGTGCCCTTCAAACCCAATGCCTATGCCAAGCGGGGCACGGCGCTGCACCAGTGGATCGAGGATCGCTTCGGTGCCACCTCGCTGCTCGATGATGAGCAACTGCCCGGGGCGGGGGAGGAGATCGATCCCCAGGGCGCGGAGCTCGAGCACTTGAAGGAGAAATTCCTCGCCAGCGAGTGGGCGGAGCGCACCCCCACCTATGTGGAATACCCCTTCGAGATCTCACTCGGCGGCAGCATGGTGCGCGGGCGCATCGACGCCATCTTCCACTTCGGTACGGACGAAGAGTCCGGCTGGTGTGTGGTGGACTGGAAGACAGGCCGCCCGCCCACAGGCGCGGACATGCAGGCAGCGCAGATCCAGCTCGCCGTGTACCGGCTGGCCTGGGCGCGGCTGCTGTCGCGGCGATATGGTCGAGAGATCGATCCGGACTCGGTGCGTGCAGCCTTCCACTACATCGCCTACGATCACACTCTCGAACCGAGTAAGCTACCCGATGAGAATGAGCTCGCCGCGCTGGTGCACACTGACGGTATCGGCACGACAGACTGAGCGTGTGCAGCCGGCGAGTGCCCACCACTGATGACCCCCGCAACCAAGCAGCAAGGATATAGCCGTGGCGAGAATGCGTAAAAGGTTCGGATCCCGAGCCCGCGCGAGGCAACCCGTGGTACGCCGCCCCACCGAGCTGGATGATCTGCCGGACTATGCACTGCTGAATATCATCCGCATCCCGGAGGACAGGCGCTCCTCGCCGTGGCTGCTCATTGCGCGCCGCGTGGTGTATGCCATCGTGCTCATCCTCACGGTGACGGTGATCGTGTACTTCGATAGCGGCGGCTACACCGAGCCGCTGTCCTTTCTCGATGCGCTGTACTACTCGGTGGTGTCGCTCTCTACCACCGGCTACGGTGATATCGCCCCGGTGACCGACCGGGCCCGCCTCCTCAACGTCATTGTGGTCACCCCGCTGCGTATCGCCTTCCTGATCCTCTTGGTGGGCACGACGCTGGCGGTGCTCACCGAGGAATCCCGCCGCACCCTACAAATCCAACGATGGAGGAAGCGCTTGCGCAATCACACAGTGGTCATCGGCTACGGCACCAAGGGACGCTCCGCAGTCACCGCGCTGCTGGCCGATGGTGTGCCGCCCGGACAGATCGTGGTGGTTGATACCAACCGCCAAGCACTCGAGCGCGCCTCGGGGCACAACCTCGTGACGGTTCAAGGCAATGCCACGAAATCCGATGTGCTCAAGTTGGCCGGAGTTTCTCGTGCTCGGGCCGTGGTGGTGGCCCCCAATCAAGACGATGCCGCGGTGCTCATCACCCTCTCGGTGCGCGAAATCGCCCCCTCGGCGATGATCGTGGCGTCGGTACGCGAGTCCGAAAACCTTCACCTCGTGGAGCAATCCGGCGCCGATTCGGTGGTGATCTCCTCCGAGACCGCCGGCCGCATGCTGGGCTTGGCCACCGTCACTCCGCCCGTGGTGGAGATGATGGAAGATCTTCTTTCCCCGGGCGAAGGCTTTTCCATCGCCGAGCGCATGGTCAAAGAAGACGAGGTGGGCGCCAACCCCCGCCACCTCGCCGATATTGTGCTGGGCGTGGTGCGCTCCGGCAAGCTCTACCGCATCGACGCCCAGGAGGCGGAATCCGTCGAGCCCGGCGACCGGCTGCTCTATGTGCGCCGCGTGCTCTCTGCGGATGTCCCCGATACCGAGCCGCCGCGCGGAGAAAGTACCTAGCCCGTGCCGGATCAGTCTGCCGATCGCTACCTTCTCGTTGGCCCGCATCACACCATCGCGGCACAGCTCGACGCGGCCGATCTGCGCCGCTGCGGCATCAGTGCTGAGGCGATGAGACAGCGAGTGAGCGTCGATAAGCGCCGCCAGCTCTATGCCGTGCAGGCCGATGCCGCCGCCCTCGAGCGCGCCGCGGCAGCGGGAGCTACGCTGTGCGGTCCCGGTGATCCCGAGTTCTGGGAGGGCTCGATCGCCGGGGAAGGAGAGTTGCTGCGGGCCCTCGCCCTGGTGAAGGCCAAGGCCAGCACTCATTTTCACCCCGCCGATGGCTCCGCCTTGGACTATGCCGCTGACTCCGCCCGAGCGCGGGGGAGTAGTGGCTGGGTGTTTCCGCGCATCGACCCTGCCGTGATCGGCGTGGTGGAGCTGCTGGACCAGCACCGCATTCTCGTCGGGCGCAATGCGCAGCGCTCGCAGTATTTTTCGCTTATCGCCGGCTATGTGGAACCGGGCGAGTCCATCGAGGCCGCCTTCGTTCGGGAGGTGCTGGAGGAAACCGGCCGGCGTCTCGACGAGGTGCGCTATGTGGCCAGCCAGCCCTGGCCGCTCTCGGGCTCGCTGATGCTGGGCATGTACGGCACCACCGCTGATGTGGAGGCCCACTGCGTCACCGACAATGAGCTGCGTGAGACCCGCTGGGTGAGCGCGAGCGATATTCGCGAGCAGCGCTTCCCGCAGCCGCGCGTGGGCTCGATTGCGCACAGCATGATGCATGCCTGGGCAGCGGGTAGGCTCTTCGAGGCGCTGCGCGCCTCAACAACTAGAACTCAACCCTAGGGAAGGTGCTTTTCGACGCCATGTTCAGCCTCGATGACCTCGACGAGGACCAGCGCCGCGCCGCCGCGGCGCCCCGCGGCCCCGTGTGCATTCTGGCCGGCGCGGGCACCGGCAAAACCCGCACCATCACCTATCGCATCGCCAATCTCGTGAACGAGGGCATGGTCTCGCCCAACCGGGTGCTGGCGGTCACCTTTACCACCCGTGCCGCCGCGGAGCTGCGGGAGCGGCTGCGCAGCATGGGGGTGGCGGCCGTCCAAGCCCGTACTTTTCACTCCGCAGCACGCCGCCAGCTGGCCTATTTTTGGCCCTCGATCGCCGGGGATCTGCCGTGGCGGATGCTGGACAATCAATTCGGCGCGGTGGCCCGAGCGGTGCGGGCAGTGGGCCTGGATACCTCCACGGAATCCATCCGCGATGTGCTGGGCGAGATCTCCTGGGCCAAAGCAAGCCTGCTCACGCCCGAGTCCTATCCCGCGGAGGTGGAAAAGACGCTGCGCACCGCCCCGGCGAATCCGGATAAGATCGCCCAAGCCTATGAGCGCTATGAGCAGCTAAAAAACACCAAGGACGGGGTGCTGCTCGACTTCGATGACCTGCTCATCCACGTCGCTGGGGCGCTGGAGAACGCGCCCGCGGTGGCCGAGGAGTTCCGCGATCAGTACCGCACCTTCGTGGTTGATGAGTACCAGGATGTCACCCCGCTGCAGCAGCGGGTGTTGGAGGCGTGGCTAGGGGATCGCAGCGATCTCACCGTGGTGGGCGATGCCAACCAGACCATCTATTCCTTCACCGGCGCCACCCCGCGCTACCTGCTGGATTTCCCGCGCCGCTATCCCCAGGCCACCACCGTGCGCCTGCAACGCGACTATCGCTCCACCCCAGAGATCACCTCCGTGGCCAATAGCGTGATCGCGCGCGCCAGCGGCCGCATCGCCGGTACCCGGCTGGAGCTGGAGGGGTTGCGCCCCTCGGGTCCCGCGCCGAGTTTTCAGTCCTACCCGGATGAATCCGCCGAGGCCCGTGGGGTGGTGGAAAGAATCCAGCAGCTGATGCAGGAGGGAGTACCGCCCTCGGAGATGGCCGTGCTCTTTCGTATTCGCGCCCAGTCGCCCATCTATGAGCAGGCGCTTGCCGACGCCGGCATCCCCTACCAAGTCCAGCAAGGCGAAGGCTTTTATGAGCGGCCGGAGGTGCGCCAAGCGATGGCGCTGCTGGTGCGCGCCGCGCAGAAATTCAACCGCCAGATTCAGGTGGAGCGCACCGCTGGTGTGGCCGAAGAGGAGCTGCAGCGCATCGGGCCCAGCGGCGTGGAGCTCACAGGCTATGTGCGCGATTTGCTTGCCGATGTGGGCCTCAGCGAGAAGGAACCGGAAGGCGCGAAGCAGCGGGAGCGCTGGCAGTCGCTGAAAGCACTGGCGGATGTGATCGAGGATCTCGCCTCCTCCCACCCCCACTGGGGATTGCAGGCCGTGATGGATCAGGTGCACCAGCGCGCCGCCGCGAAGCAGGATCCCACCGTGCAGGGCGTCACCCTCGCCACCGTGCATGCCGCCAAGGGCTTGGAATGGGATGCCGTGTTTGTGGTGGGGCTGGTGGAAAAAACCATTCCGATCAGCCACGCCATCAAGGCCGGTAACGAGGCGATCGAGGAGGAACGCCGCCTGTTTTATGTGGGCATTACCCGCGCCCGTGAGCATCTGAGCTGTTCCTGGGCGCTGGCCCGCAAAGAGGGCGGGCGTGCCTCGCGCAAGCGAAGCCGCTTCCTTGATGGGGTGGTGCCGGAGGTGGATCTGTCCTCTGTGCCGCCGCGCTCCAAGCGCTCCAAACGCTGCCGCGTATGCGGCACCACGCTGCTCACCCCGCAGGACAAGGTGGCCGGCCGCCACGAGGACTGCCCCTCAGGGGCGGATGCGGCGATCTTTGAGCGGCTCAAGCAGTGGCGTCGCGCCGAGGCCGAGGAGCTCAACGCCCCCGCCTATATCGTGTTCACCGACGCCACCCTCACCGCGATCGCCGAGGAGATGCCCTCCACCAAAGCCGAATTGTTGGATATCTCAGGGATCGGGCCGATGAAGGTGGAGCAGTTCGGGGAGTCGCTCGTGCAGCTTCTCGACGAGCTGCGCTAGCCCTCACTCGCCGTTCTCGGCCGCGGCCGCCGCTGGGAGGTCTCGAAGCACACTGGGCAGATCGGATGGGCCGCCACCGTGTCTTCCTGCACCGCCGTGTGGGTGACCGTCCAGCGGGTGCCGGCGCGCACCAGCTCCGGCTGGCTGCCCTCGTGGACCGCCTGGACGAGGGCCGCGATGACTGCCGCGGTGGCGGTGGTGGTGATGGGGCTGGGCTGAAGTTTGTGCGGGACGCGCTGGGCCACGATATCGGACCATGCGGGATCGGCGTCGCTGCGATACAGCTCCATGCATAAGGGGCACGGCCCGCGAGTGCCGCGGCGCATCGGGCCGATGCAATACTGCCCGTCGATCACGTCCACCACAATCAGTGGCTGCTCCTCGGCGATGAGCTGGGTGAGCAGCGGGGCGAGGAAGCGGTGCTGGCTGATCTCATCAATCACCAGCACCGGGTGGGTGGCCAGCTGCGCAATATCGTGCACGAAGGGGGCCAGAAAATCTGGGTGCTGGGGTCGGTGCAGGCTCACGCCCGTGGCGCTGAGCACGCCCGCCACCTGTGTGGCGAGGGGAGAGCGCCCGATGAGGCTCGCGGTACGGCCGCTGTCGGGGCAGGCTTCGAGGATGCGGTGCTGGAGGAGATCGTCGATAAGCGAACGCGCCGCGCTGCCGGCCATACCGGACTCTTCGAGCCAGGTGCTGAGCTGGGTGCGCGGTGTTGCTCGATGGACGCGGCGGAAGCAGCGGGCAATGGCGGCGCCCATGACGGGGCTGAATTCGTCGATGACCACCGCGGTCTGTGGGTTTTGCCCGAATTGCAGTGCCCCGCAGGGGCGGATGAACACAGAAATGCCCTCGCGCAGGCGCACCGTGGCGTGCGGTGCTGCGGTGTCGTGATGCTCCGCTGGTGCTTGCATAAGACGTTCCCCCCGAAACCCCGTTCTGCACTGGCTGCGGCCGCGGCCGCCGTGTCTGGGGATAGTTCTACTACACTCACCGGCCCCGCGCAGCCGAGCGGACTACACTGGCGTGCTTGTGAGTACAGAGCAGCCCGCAGTGACAGTCATTCGATCGGCGCGAAGAAAGAAAACCGCGGCCATCGAGGCCCGCGGCGATGGCTATGTGGTGCGCATTCCCGCCCGATTGACGGCGCGCCAAGAACGCGAGATGGTGGCCTCCCTGCTGCGCCGAGTCGAAGCGAAGCGCTCCCGCGGCCAGCTCAAGAATGACACCGCCTTAGAGTGCCGCGCCGCGGAGCTCAATGAGCGCTATCTGGAGGGGCGGGCGCGGGTCAGTTCCATCCGCTGGGTGCATAATCAGCGCCGGCGTTGGGGATCCACCACCCCCGCCGATGGCACGATCCGGCTCAGTCACCGGCTGCAGCCACTGCCCAGCTATGTGGTGGATGCGGTGATCGTGCACGAAATGGTGCACACCTTCGTTCCCGGTGGCCACGGCCCCGAGTTTCGGCAGTGGGTAGAGCGCTACCCACACACGGCAAAAGCCGAGGGCTTTTTGGAAGCCCTCAGCTTTATGGACGAGCGTCCGCTCCGCGAGGAGGAGCCGGATGCCTAGCGGAGGCTAGGCGTCGCGGCCGCTGTCCTTATCATCCTCGTCCTTATCGTCGGTGTTCTTATTGTCGCTGTCCTTAGCGTCTGCATCCTCAGAGCCGGAGTCCGGGTTCTCGGCCTCGCGGGCGAGTTCCTCTTCGAGCTTGGCGATCTCTGCGATGGGATCGAAATCGCCGGAGTCCTCGGAATCCAGCAGGCCGTCGATGAACTCGGCGGAGTTATCCAAGTCCTCGGCCACGGGCAGGAAGTCGGGGTGATCCCACACCGCGTCGCGGCGTTCGATACCCACAGCGGTTTCCACGCGGCGCCACAGCTCCTGGGCCTCGGCCACCTTGGGGGCGGCAAATTCGATGCCCACCACCTTGGCAAAGGCCTTTTCGGCGGAGCCGCCGGTGGCGCGTCGGCGGCGCCACGCCTCATTCATCGCCGCGGTCGAGGGCACGCGATCGCCCATGGCTTCGGTGACCACGAGCTCCACCCAGCCCTCGACGAGAGCGAGCATCGTTTCCAAACGGCTGACCGCGGCGGCGTTGCGGGAGGTGACCGTGGGGGAGAGGTCCATGCCCTGCAACCGGGCCATGGCCTCCTGGATGCCCTCGGGGTCCTGGGCCTCGGTCTGGATTTCGCGCATCGCCTCTTCCACATTGGAGGTGTCGATCACGAGACCAGCGGCGTACTCCTCCACCGAGGAGACGAGACGCTCCACCAGCCAGGGCACGTGCTTGAATAGGCGCTGCCGGGCGGCTTCGCGGGCGCAGAGATAGACCAGCGCTTCCTGGGCGGGCACTCCCAGATCCTTGGACATGGTCTGCAGATTCTGCGGCAGCACCGCGGTGGTATCACGCGGAGCAACGGGTAGCCCAAAGTCCGAGCCGGTGAGCGCCTGGGTAGCGAGCTCGCCGAGCGCATTACCCAATTGCATACCGAAATTCATGGAGGACATCCGAGAGAGCATGCCGCGCATCGGCCCGATCATCTCCTTGGCCTCCTCGGGCACATTATCGAATTGCGCCTCGTTCATCTGCTCGGCCACAGGCGTCACAAAACGCTTCCACATGGGCAGCGTGTGCTCGAGCCAATCGTGGGCGTTCCACGCCTGAACCGAGGCTTCCGAAGTAGGGAGCTGAGTGGCGTCGTCAAGCCACAGCTCTGCCAGCCGTACCGATTCTCGGACGGCCTCGGCGTCATTCGCCCGTACCGAGCCCGGTGAACCCGCGGCTTGGCGGGCGATACGCTCGGCAAGGCTATAATTCACCGGCCCCTCCGAGTTGGGGTCGTTCATACTCGAGCCCATATCGCTGAGCATCTGCCCAAACTGGTTGAGCATGTCGCCTAATCCACCGGATACAAACTTGGGGTCATCCCCCGAGCCTCCGGAAAAGAACATGCCAAAGGGCGATTGGTCATCCCGACGGCGGTCATCGTCATCGTCTTCATTACCAAAGGAAAATCCAAATCCGTTACGGCTCATGGCACCAAATCTACCGCGCACGGAGTTGCGCTTGCTAGCGAGACAGCCACGCTGAGAGCGAACAGGGCGCGGGCCGCGAGCGTTGAAGCCTCGTGCTGTGGGGAAGGTAATGTGGTCAGTCGTGAATCCTCGTAAGCGCACCTTGACCTACGGCGCCATTCCAGTGGTGGTGCTCGCCGTGCTCGCCAACCTCGATCACGTTCCTGGCACCGACATCTCGCTGACGGTGCCCTATGCCGCCGAGGGGCCCGGCCCAACCTACGATGTGCTCGCAGAGTTTTCTGGGGAGCCGGTCGTGGAGATCACGGGAGTGCCCACCCAGACGACCACGGGCAACCTCGACATGACCACGGTGGTGGTGCGCCACAATATGTCTCTGGCCCAAACCATGGGTCGCTGGTTGTTCAGCGATGACACAATCGTGCCGATCGAGGCAGTGTTTCCACGGGATAAGACGGAAGAAGAAGTCCGTGAGATCAACCAGCAGGCCTTTGTGGATTCCGAATCGGCGGCGGTGGTGGCGGCGATGGGGTATCTCAACCGCCCCACCGAGGTAGAGGTGCTCTCCGTGGCCGATGACTCCGCCGCCGAGGGGCAGGTGCAGCCAGGCCAGGTGCTGCTCGCTATCGATGACACCCCAGTGACCACACCCGAGCAGGCCCGCGAGGCGGTGCAATCTCATGAGGTGGGCGATGAGGTCACAGTGACCCTGCGTAATGAGGACGGCACAGAACAGGCCCTCACCGTCGAGCTGGGGGACAACCCCGGCGCTCCGGGCACGCCGTTGCTGGGCGTGGTGATGAGCGCAGTTCCGGGCGACAACCTCGATGTGGATTTCCATCTCGAGGACGTCGGTGGCCCCTCCGCGGGGCTGATCTTCACCCTCGCCGTGGTGGAGAAGCTATCTGCCGAAGACATTAATGCCTCCTTGCATGTCGCCGGCACCGGCACCATTAGTAATGACGGCACCGTCGGCCCCATTGGCGGCATCCAGCATAAGGTCACGGCCGCCCACCGGGATGCGGGTGCGGAGGTATTCCTCGCCCCGGAAGCCAATTGTGCGGAGGCGCTCAAGGGCGATCACGGCGATATGGACATCATTAAGGTCACCGATCTCGCCGGCGCCATCGAGTCCATGAAGGCCTATAAAAATGGCGGCGACTATCCCACCTGTGGATAGCCGCCGCCTGGGCCTTCAGTTCTAGGAGACTGAGTCCTTATTCCTCGGAGTCCGCGTTGTTCTCCTCGTCGGCGGCAGCCGCGTTATCGGAGTCCTGCTCCTCAGGCTCCGTCGGCTCGCTCTCCGCGGCCCCGGGCTTCTCGGCAAGCCCCAGCTCATAGATGCGCTCTTCCGGATCCACATCATCGGTGGATACCATCTGCTGCAGAATCAGGCCCTTGTCCTTATTCACCACGGTGACAATCGCCGTGGTGCCCATAATGGACCAGCCGACCACGCGATCCTCGGACTTGTCCACCACCTGCGAATTCGAAAACTCGGTCAGCGCCTGCATCACCGACATCGCCTTCGGCTTGGAACTCATGAACTGGAACGTGCCCACCTTCGGGCCGGTACACGTAATCGAATTCGGCAGGCCATTCGGCTGGCAGTCATTGAGTTGCTCAAAGAGCTCGCGCGGCGCCAGATCGCCGTACTTCTCATAGGCCTTGCCGATGGAGGCATCCTTAAAGTCCCGTGTATCGGTGCTGCTCGTTGTGCTTGTCCGCGCCGTCTCGGTGCTGTCGTCGCTTTCTGCCGAGGATGTTTCCGAGGTGCGGGTCGAGGTCGTGGAACTGGACGAGCTCTCCGCTACATCCGAGGCCTCGCCCGAATCCGAGCATCCCGCCGCCGTGAGCGCAGCAGTGAGGGCGAGTGCCGTCAGGGCCAGAATCCGAGAATCTTTCATGACAGTGTTTTTCCTCCGCGTGGATGCACAAGCGATGCGCACGCTATATAAGAACATTGACCTAGAGCACAGCGCACCACCCATGCTAGTTCACGCATGAGGGCCGCTTGGAATCTTGTGCCCGCGGTGGGCGCGGGGCCTAGTCCACATTCTCCTCGAAGGAATAGCGCAGCGCGGCGATGACGCCCGGGGCCACCCCGGCGCCGCCGCGGAGCTCAATATCGTCCTCCGCGAAGGCCCCCTTGGCCTCCAGCTCCTCTTCGGTGGGGCGCAGCTGCAGCAGAGTCAGATCGCTTCCGCCGCGCACCACACCGGAGAACAGTCGCGCCGGGCGGGCCGTCGTATCCGCGTGCTCTGCGCTGTCTTTAAACATGATCTCTTGGGCGAGTACCGCACCCTCCACGCCCTCGGGCCACATGATGCGGGCGATATAATCGCCGAGTTCCTCGGAGCCCGGCTGGATGTGCTCGGGAAGATTATCCTGCACCACGAGAACGAAGGGCGAGTCATCGATGTCCTCCGGGAGAGCGTCGATAAGCCTCTCGCGAGGGACGAGCGCGAACAGGGTAGGGGTGGCGTCCCAGCCCTCGGCGTGGATGAACTCGACTGCCTCCAGCATGGCCTTGTTGAGGGCCTGCGGCAGAAGATAGGTGGCTGCAGATTCGTCGTGATTGCTCATGGCTTCCTTGGATTACGTAATGTGGTGAACTGTCTATGCAGTTTTGGTAGATATGAGTGTGAGATGTGCCGGAGCTGGGTGTGGCTGCGGGACGTCCTCGAGCAGCATGAGGGGGTCCACACACGTCACTATGTGCACCGCATCCGTTGGCTGGCCTCGCCCACGCTCGCACGGACTCACTCCCGCGCCCAACGGTACGGGAACCGTAGTTGATAGAGCGTGACTTAACCTAACAATGTGCATCAAGGAGAATAGCGTTGTCGAATAAGCGGCCCTCGTCCGGCCCGCCCATTAAACGCCCACCGAAGGCTCTCAGCTGGACCTTAGGCATCATTATCGCTCTTGTGGTGATCGCCCCCATGGTCGTCGGCTTCTACACCGACTGGCTGTGGTTTCAGGAAGTAGATTTCACCGGAGTGTTCACCAAGGTAGTGCTCAGTCGCATCGCCTTGTTCGTTGTGGGCGCCATCCTCGCCGGGGGCATAGCGTTCATCGCCGGATACGTCACCTATAAAAATCGCCCCGATTCCCTCGAGACGATCGATCCGAATAACCCGATCCACCAATACCGCAAGGTGTTGGAATCCTCCCTGCGGGGTGTGCTCACCGGGCTGCCGGTGCTGCTGGGACTGTTCAGCGGCTTCGCGCTGCAGCGCGAGTGGCGCACCGTGTTGATGTTCTTCTCCCGAGAAAGCTTCGGGGAAACCGATCCGCAATTCGGCCACGACCTCGGCTTCTACGCCTTTGTGCTGCCTATGCTGCAGCTGATCGTGTCCTACCTGTCGGTATTTCTCATCATCGCGTTCTTCATCGGCCTCATCGGGCACTACCTCCTGGGAGGTATCCGTGTGGGTAACCGCATGACGGGGGTGCGTGCCTCTATTTCCACCTCCGCCCAGGTGCAGCTGACCGTGACCGCTGGGCTGTGGATGCTGGTGAAGGTAGCCGGCTACTATCTCGAGCGCTACTCGCTGCTATTTAGTAAGAATGAAACGTTTACCGGCGGTGGCTACACCGACATCAACGCCATTCTTCCCGCCAAGATCCTGCTCATGGTGATCGGCATCGTGGTGGCCATTGCGTTCTTCTCCGCGGTGGTACTCAAGGACCTCCGCATTCCCGCGCTGGCCACCGGCCTGATGGTGCTTTCCGCAGTGGTGATCGGGACAGCCTATCCGCTGATTATTGAAGAGTTCTCGGTGAAGCCGAACCGTGCGGAGAAGGAGCGCGAGTACATCCAGCGCAATATCGACTCCACGCGCTACGCCTATAACCTCACCGACGACAACGTCACCTACATGGAGAACTGGGGAGCGAAGGGCGCTACTGACGAAGAGGTGGCGAATGACCGCGCCACCCTGTCCAATATCCGCCTCCTCGACCCCGAGGTGCTTGCCGCCACCTTCACCCAGCAGCAACAGCTGCGTAACTTCTATGGCTTCCCCGACACCCTCGCCATCGACCGCTACACCACCGACGGGGAGCTGCGCGACTATGTGGTGACCGTCCGCGAGATGGACCCGAACGCGCTGAGTGATAACCAGCGCGACTGGATTAACCGCCACACCGTCTACACCCACGGCAATGGCTTCATCGCCGCCCCCGCCAACCAGGTGGATGAGGTGGCCCGCGATGTGGGATCCACCCGCGGCGGCTATCCCGTGTACAACGTCTCCGATCTGCAGGCGCTGAAGCAAAACCGCAACGATGAAGAAGTAAAGAAGCTCGGTATCGAGGCGAAGCAGCCACGTACCTACTACGGCCCAGTGATCAGTGAGGTCCCCGCCAATGTGGACTACTCCATCGTGGGCGATACCGGCGCCGGCCCAGTGGAGTACGACACCGACACCGACCGCTTCACCTACGACGGCAAGGGCGGTGTGGACGTGGGCAACATGTTCAACCGCGCTGCCTTCGCGCTGCGCTATCAGGAGCTCAACCTCTTGCTCTCCGATCGAGTGGGCAGCGATTCGAAGATCATCTTCAACCGTGACCCGCGCGAGCGCGTGAAGAAGGTGGCGCCGTGGCTGACCACCGACTCCAAGACCTACCCAGCTGTGGTGGATGGACGCATCAAGTGGATCGTGGACGGCTACACCACCCTCGCGAACCTTCCCTATGCTGAACGCACCTCGCTGACCAACGTCACCGAGGATGCCCGCAACCCCGAGGGAACTAACCAGCTGCTCTTTAACGATCAGGTCAGCTATATCCGCAACTCGGTGAAGGCAGTGGTGGACGCCTATGACGGCGACGTCCAGCTCTATGCCTTCGACGAGCAGGATCCCGTGCTCAAGGCCTGGAGCGATATCTTCCCGAATACGGTGAAGCCGAAGTCCGAGATTTCTCCGGAGATCATGGACCACATGCGCTTCCCCGAGGATCTTTTCAAGGTGCAGCGCGAGCTGATGACTCGCTACCACGTGGATGATCCGGGCGTGTTCTTCAACAACGATGCGTTCTGGTCTGTGCCCACGGATCCGACCGCAACGGAAACCCGCACCAGCGAACAAGCTGGCGGCAACGAGGGACGCCAACTGGCCCAGCCGCCCTACTATGTGGTGGCCGCCGATCCGAAGACGGGTAAGCCCAGCTTCCAGATGATCACCTCCTTCCGTGGTCTGAAGCGCGAGTTCCTCTCCGCACACATGGCGGTGTCCTCCGACCCGGACAACTATGGCCACATCACGCTGCGTGTGCTGCCGACGAACACCCAGACGCAGGGCCCGCGCCAGGCACAGGACACCATGATCTCCTCCGATCAGATCGCGCGTGACCGTTCCCTCTGGGAGCGCACCAACAAGGTGATCGACGGCAACCTCCTCACCCTGCCGGTGGGCGGGGGAGAGATCCTCTACGTGGAGCCGGTGTACACCCAGCGTAAGGACCAGGCCTCGGCCTTCCCGAAGCTGCTCCGCGTACTGATCTCCTATAACGGCAAGGTGGGCTACGCGCCCACCATCGCCGAGGCCCTCGACCAAGTGGGTATCGACCCGAAGGAAGCTGCCGACCTGGATGAGGCCGAGACCGTCGACGCTGGCAAGGACGATGCCACGCCCGAGGACGGGAAGAAGGACGAGGAGGCATCCGCCGAGGATAAGAAGGATGACAGCACGGACACCCCGAGCGGTCCTGCTAGCGGAAGCGGCGATCAGGGCGAAGCCATTGATCGCATCAACCGCGCCCTCGAGAACCTGCAAGACGCCCGCAATGGTTCGAACGAAGAGTACGGTCGTGCCCTCGACGAACTCGATGATGCGGTGCGTGACTACCAAGAGAACTACCAGAACTAGCGCCCTATAACGCTAGGTAGCACGCCGCTTATAGCGCCCACAGCCCTGCGGGGTTGTGGGCGCTGGTGTTTGGGGTGGTTCTTGGGGAAGTGTGTGCGGTGGTGCGCGCCGGGTATGGGCTGGGCTGTCTAGCGTGGTTTATCCCAGCGAGGTAGTGCCGAGAATTCGCAGTACACAGAGCGATTTGGATGCTGCGCTATTCCTCTGTATAGTAATCACACGTCGCTGAGACAGGCCGCAAGGCATGGAACAGCAACAAGTGCATATATGCACCCGACGCGGGGTGGAGCAGCTCGGTAGCTCGCTGGGCTCATAACCCAGAGGTCGTAGGTTCGAATCCTGCCCCCGCTACCACTTTCCGAGAACCCTCGGCTTCCGATTGGAAGTCGGGGGTTTCTTGCTGTGTGGATACCCTCTGGGGGAGAAGGTCAGTGATGTCAATGTCAAAGAATTCGGCCATTGCGTACAGTTCCTCCACGCTCCATGAACTCTGTCCATAGATTTTTTTACTCACTGCTGGACCAGAGCATCCCAGCGCTTCTCCGAGCTGCTTCCTGGTGGCGCGATGAACGAACATTAGCTGGTTCACTTTCGCACCTATGGCTTGGTCTGCCGACATGGGCACTCTTTGGGTCTTTGTCCTCATGTGGATAACGTAACAAATGTTCCAAAACGTTACAAGTGTGTCTTGAAAAGAGTTGTGTTCCATGTATCCTAATTGGCATGAGTGTAACCAAATGGAACGAACGGTCTATCGAGGACTGGCTAGACCCTTCTGAGGTTGGTCGGGTAATTCCCGGAGGGATCAGCCCTGCCGCAGTGCGTAAGTGGTGTCGCGAGGGGAAGATTCCCGGAGTCATTCAATTGCCTAATGGTCGGTGGAGGATCCCACGATCGGCTATCGAAGAGGTTTTGGAGGCTGGCCGTGCTGGTTAGGGGTGCTGGTTTAGGGGGTGTAGAGGAATGCTTTGGTGTTGTGTGGCCGGATGTTGGGGTTCCCGTCTTGTCGCTGTATGGCGAGCGGATGGTGGACTCTGAAGGTGAAGTTGTCGCTGCTGTGGAGTTCTTTGAGGGCAAAAAATGTGTCGGGCATGCCGGGGAGTTGTCCGAGGATTTCTTCGTGGGTGGGGTGTTTCGCTGTGAGCATGAGGCTGACACGCGGTTTGTACACGAAGTAGTCGCTTTTGCGGAAAAGATTCGCTGCGGTGTCGTCCCTGGCGACTGCGAGGATGAAGTCGCAGTGGTTGTCTCGCGCTTGGGCGGTGATTGTGCTGAGCAGGTTGGTGGCTATGTGTCTGCGTCGCTGGTCGCTGCGTGTCGCGATCAGCTCGATCATTTTGGTGTGGTTCAGCAGCCAGGTGTGTACGCGCTGGCGGATGCTTGGTTCGATGGCTCGGTTGCGTTTTATTGCGTTGGCCTCTTGGTGCAGTGGGCGTGTGAAGACGGCCGCTACGAGTTGGTTGTTTTCCCAGTATCCCGTGAGTTGGCTGCTAGTGGAGCCGACGCGGCTAGTGGTGGGAAGTTCGGGCAAGACGACTTCTGGACTCATTTCTTCGACGAAGAGCTTGCGGATGTCGCGGTGGTCTTTTTGCGTCGATGCGAGTCGTATGTCGGTGCTGTTCATAGCCCGATTTTAGAGCGAGAGGGAGCTTTGTGATGCGGCTCGATGTATGTGAATTCTCGCGGTGGCATAAAAAAGCGCCCTCCGTGGGGGCGGAGGGCGAATACAGCGAAGGGGGAATCACTGATGTTTCGAAGTTAGCACGTGTTGCCCTGGTCGCGCTAGGGGAGTGGTCGTAATGGGTTTTGTTGAGATGGGCATTGTGCTGAATCATGTGGAGCTTCAGCCTGCCCAGAAGATGATTTTGATGGCTTTGGCGGATAGAGCGGACGCTTCGGGGGTTTGTTGGCCGTCGATTACTGAGATCGCGCATCGCACGTGTCAGTCCGAGCGCACTGTGATGCGTCATATTGCGGCGTTGAAGTCCGGTGGGATGGTGAGCTCTCAGCAGCGCCGGTATCGCACCGCGAATGGTGTTACTCGGCAGGCGTCGAACGTCTATCACCTTGATCTGGCGGGCATGATGGCGGGTTTGTACGATTCTCGTCCGAAACAGAAAAACAGCAGGTCAGCCCCAGGGTGTCAATCTGACACCCTGGAATCTGGGGTCGATGTAAAACCGCAGGTCAGTCCAGGGTGTCAATCTGACAGTCTGGAAATCCCAGGGTGTCAATCTGTGCATTTCCAGGGTGACAACGGTGTCACCCGTAGAACCTGTCATAAAGAACTAACCATTCCTGTACCTGTACCTGCCGACGGCTTACGCGACGAGCACGCCGAGGAGGCGGACGGGCAGGGGGCAGGGG